>JAITNB010000072.1 GCA_031290695.1 Coriobacteriales bacterium
TAGCAAGTTTACTTTTCTACTCCTATGGCGAGCCGGTCTTTGTCCTGCTCATGCTTGCGAGCACCGTCCTCAACTACCTCTTTGGGCGCCTCATCGGCACCGGTGCCCGCAGGTTCGTGCTCGCTCTCGCGGTCATCGTCAACCTGGGGATGTTGGGCGTGTTCAAGTATACGGGGATGCTGCTTGCCACGGGTGCGTCGCTCTTCTCCGTCGATCCTCCGCTTGCCAACATACTGTTGCCCATTGGCATATCGTTTTACACCTTCCAGGCGCTGTCGTATGTGATTGACGTGTACCGTGGCGAGGTGCAGGCACAGCGCAACTACCTCAACATCCTGCTCTATATCTCGTTCTTCCCGCAGCTCATCGCCGGGCCCATTGTCAAGTACCACGACATCGAGGAGCAGCTGCGCGGTCGCACCGTCACGCGTGAGGGCGTCGCCTACGGCCTCCGGCGTTTTTGTGTGGGGCTTGCCAAGAAGGTGCTCATCGCAAACACGGTCGCAGTTGCGGTCGATGCGATCTTTCAGGCATCGAACATCGAGGTAAACGGCCTCGTCGCGTGGATCGCCGCGCTCGCATATGTCATCCAGATATACTACGACTTTAGCGGGTACAGCGACATGGCCATAGGGCTGGGGCATATGTTTGGCTTCCAGTTCAAGCAAAACTTCGCGTACCCCTATAAGAGCACGAGCATCACGGAGTTCTGGCGGCGCTGGCACATCAGCCTGTCCACGTGGTTCAAGGAGTACCTCTACATCCCGCTGGGCGGCAACCGCAAGGGGCGGGCGCGCACGCAGACAAACAAGCTCATCGTGTTCTTCTGCACGGGGCTGTGGCACGGTGCAAACTGGACCTTTGTGGTGTGGGGGCTCTTTCACGGCTTCTTCCTGCTGCTTGAGAGCTGGCTGCCGCTACGTCGCTTGCCGCGCGCGTTGGGCCACGTCTACGCGCTGCTCGTGGTGACGGTGGGCTTCGTGCTGTTTCGCGCACAGAGCTTTGCCCAGGCGTTCTACTTCATCAGTCAGATGTTCACCGGCTGGTGGACAACCCCCGCCGCGCTGGGCCTCGCCCTTGGTCAGCTCAACCCGCTGTTCATCGCTGCCTTTGTCCTGGGCTGCATAGGCGCTTTTGACCTCCCCAACCTCGCCCGCCGTCTCACAGCCCGCACGCGCACCAACCCCGTCAGCCCCGCCAGGCCCCCTGCAGATGATGCGAATACTGCGGATAAGCCCGCCCTCACCCCCCTCGTGCCCGTCTCCCTCGCGCCCGCCCCGCCCCCCTCGCGCCTGGTAACTGCGGCCCGCCCCCTCCTCTACGCCGGCAGCCTCGTACTGCTGCTACTCTGCCTGATGTCTCTCTCGTCAGGTCAATACAACCCTTTCATCTATTTCAGGTTCTAAGGAGGTGATCCCCGTGAAAATCAAGAATGGTAAAGATGTAGTGACGTCGGAGGGGAGAGGGTTGGATGCGAGTTCCGCAGCGAAGCGAGGACTGTTTGAGCAGACACACCCTCTCCCTTCCGCTGCCACCAACGTGACGCCAGCAACAAGGCCCTCCAAACTCGCCCTTCTCTACATCATTGCCGCTTGCATAATCCTCCTTGGCCCCTTTGTCGGCATGCTCTGGAACCACCCCGACCCTGCCGTCCAAACCGCCGAGCTTGCCCCCTGGCCGCAGCCCACCACCGAGGACGGCGCCCCCAACACCACCTACCTCTCCCAGGCAGGTACCTGGTTCAACGACCACTTCGCCTACCGCTCCGAGGCCATCACCATGCACGCCCTCCTCCAAACCCGCCTCATAGGCGTCTCACCCGTTAACCGCGTCATCTATGGCACCAACGGATGGCTCTACTTCGAGCACACCCTCGACGACTACCGCGGCACCAACCAGCCCAGCGCCCGCGCCCTCTACAACAGCGCCCACAACCTCGCGCTCACGCAGGCCTACGTCGAGGCGCACGGAGCGGTCTTCGCCGTCACCATCGCCCCCAACAAGAACACCGCCTACCCGCAGTACATGCCCTACTGGTACCTCCCTGCCGCCACTCCCAGTTACGAGCCCCTCGTCACCGCGCTTACCGCCGCCAACGTCAACTACCTCGACCTCTTCTCCCTCTACGACGGCACCGATCCCACGCTCTGGTTCAAACGCGACACCCACTGGAACAACCGTGGGGCGCTTCTCGCCTACAACCACCTCCTCGACGCCCTCAAAGTACCGCACGAGACCTATGCCACTGTGCCTTTTACCGAGAAGGTCGACCATGAAGGCGACATAGACGTCCTCCTCATGCCCACAGCCATCACGCCCGAGGCCAACTACTATCCCAACAGGACCCCTTCGTTCTCCTACGTCGAGGGGTCCAGCGTCGAGGACTCCTTCATCCACACCGTCAACCCGCAGGGGAGCGGGACTCTGCTCATGTACCGGGACTCCTTTGCCAACGCGTTGATCCCGTACTTCTCCGAAGAATTCAAGGACGCCTATTACGGTAAGTCCCTGCCGTACGACCTTGAGCAGGTCGAGCGCCTTGAGGCCAGCTTTGTGATAATCGAGAGCTCCCAGCGCCTCACCGCCAACTTCAGCGCCAATCCTCCCGCCTTTCAGGGGCCGCGTGTCACGCTTTCTGCGGCGCGCGAGGCACGGGCCGTCTCGACCACGACCACGCTGGAGCTCAAGGCCAACGGGCCCTACCTCATGGTGAAGGGCGTGCTCGACGACGCCTACGCCACGCCGCAGGCCCGTATCTACGTGCGCGTGAGCGACCCTGTGGCCAACACCGTGACGACCTATGACGCGTTTTACACGACCGCCCTTGCGGGCGATGGCACGGGTGCCACCAGCGATTACGGCTTTGTATTTTATCTGCGCGGTTTGTCTGAGGAATTGCCACCGGTCACCGTGGATGTTATTATCGACGATGGCACTTCACAGTACGAAGTCGCCACGGGGTCTTACGATAAGGAGTAGCATAATGCGTATGAAGAAGTTGCTTGCTTTGGGCTTGGTGGCATTGTTGGCTGTGCCGGCCTTGGGTGCCTGTACCACAAAACTGGCGATTGTTGACGTGCAAGCAGGCACCAGCCCTACACCTGCCTATTTTAGGCTCACAGAGGGAGAGACTTCTGCCGAGGTTATCGCAGAGGTTTTTGAGCGCAGGATGACCGTCATGCAGCGCGAGTTGGACGAGCAGGCCGCCGCAGAGGCACAGGCCGCCGCCGCAGAGCAAGCCGCGGCCGCGCAGGCTGCCGCAGAGCAGGCGGCAGCCGAGGCCGCAGCTGCAGAGGCAGCGGGCGAGGGCGACTGGGGTTATGTTGACGCCGGTCAAAGCGCCGCCCCCACGAGCGGCGGGCTTGCCCAAGACGACCCCAACTGCCTTGACGGCGTCGTTATCAATTAACGCTACGTGGAGACGGTCAAGACCATCGCCGTTGTGGTTAACCCCGTCGCCGGCGACCATCTGGGTGCCCGTGTATGGCCGCGTATCGAGCAACAGCTCGTCACGGCCTTCTCCAACAGGGACGTCTCCGTATATCAGACGCAGAGCAAGGAGCACGCGACGGCGCTGGGCGCCTCCCTCAACGCCGACCTCGTCATCACGGTAAGCGGCGACGGCACGGTACATGACGTGGCGCAGGGCATCCTGCAACGGCCCCGCGCCAACCGGCCGGCGCTCACGGTCATCCCCATAGGGTCAGGCAACGACTACTCGCGCACGCTGGGCATCTCGACGGTACCCGAGAACGCGGTCGCCGCACTGCACAGCATGGTGCGCTGCGCAACCGATGTGGGGCAATGTAACAACACCTTCTTCCTTGAGACGCTGAGCTTTGGTGTTGATGCCGCCATTGCCATCAACACCGTCGAGATGCGCAAGACCACGCACACAAGCGGCACCATGCTCTACGCCCACGCGGCGGTCCTCGCACTCCTGCACGACCTGCGCCCGCGTCATGCGCGTTACACCATCGACGGGGTTGAGCACGAGGACGACCTGCTTATCTTCGCCGTACAAAATGGCCCCACCTATGGCAGCGGCTTTCGTGTGGCCCCCCGCGCCCTCATAACCGACGGCAAGCTCAATGTCTGCACGGCCACCCGCGTGAGCACCCCTTATGCGCTGCTCTGCCTTGCCCGGATACTGCGCGGCACACACGAGGGCCTCAAGCCTATCCACACCTATGAGGCACAAAACCTCACCGTCGACTTTGACACCCCCATTCCAACCCAATGCGACGGAGAAGAGCAGGAGGGTTCGCGCTTCAACATAACCATCCACCCCGCCGCCCTCGACGTCCTCGTCCCACCCGCCTCCCCAATCCTCCTGTAACCGGCAACGCCCACCCAGCAGCACCCCGTTGTCGTCCTGAGCAAAGCATGAGGATCCTGCCCCTCACACCCTGTAGTTGCGCTAAGATAGTCCCATGACAACGCAGCTCCCCAATACCCCGCTTGAGCACCCGGCCTGTTACGCGCAGGTGGTGCTCGACATCCCCGCGCGTGCGCTCGACAGCGCGTTCGACTATGCGGTACCCGCCGCGCTTGCCCCCACGGCCGCGGTAGGCTGCTGCGTGCTTGTAGACTTCGCCAACCGCCCTGCCCTTGGCTACATCACCGGCATCATCCCCGCGCCCTCCACCAATATAGCTGCCGAGAAGGTCAAGCCTCTGCGCGAGGTGCTCTCGACCCCGTACTTTGATGAGGCCGCTGCCGCCCTTGCCAAATGGATAGCATACGAGTATGTAGCACCTCTCAGCGAGACACTCCACCTGTTCACCCCGCCCGGCTCATCTCCTCGCATCAAGAAGGACGCGGGCGGCACCTGGCAGCTCGCCCATCCCGGCATCGGCCCCGTCGACGACCGCTGGGCGACCCTCACCGAGCAGGGCCGCGCGTACGAGCCGCCGCATACCGCCGTCAAACAGCGCGCCATCCTCGACGCCCTCAAGATAGGCGAGATGCGCATCGCCGAACTCTCCCTCAGCATCTCGGCCCCCGCCGCATCCCTCAAGGCTTTGGAGAAGCGCGGGCTTATCCACATCGAGTCGCGCCGTCGCATCCGCGGCCAACGCCCCCCGCTCCCCCCCACAACCGACCGCGCCACCCTCACCACCGGTCAGGAAGAGGCCCTCAAGACAATCCGCGCTGCCCTTGCAGCGCAAACCCGCCTAAGCAGGGATTGTGCTGGCGCGCAAGGATCCTCGCCTCTGCGGGGCAAGGATGACAGTGCCGCTGGCGCGCCCACACACGCCATCCTCCTCGACGGCGTCACGGGCTCCGGCAAGACGGAGGTCTACCTGCAGGCCATCCGCACCGTGCTTGAGCAGGGCGGCTCCGCCTGCGTCCTCGTGCCCGAGATCTCCCTCACCCCCCAAACGGTCGCCCGCTTTCGCGCCCGCTTTGGCGAGCAGGTCGCCATCCTCCACTCACGCCTTGGCACCGGAGAGCGCTTTGACCAGTGGGACCTCGTGCGCAGCGGCATCGCCCGCGTGGTGGTGGGCGCGCGCTCGGCACTGTTCGCCCCGCTGCAAGGCCTCCGTCTCATCGTCATCGACGAGGAGCACGAGTCAACCTACAAGCAAAGCTCCTCCCCCCGCTACGTCACCCGCGATGTGGCCGCTCGGCTCGCACAGCTACAAGGCGCCACCCTCGTCCTCGGCAGCGCCACCCCCTCGATAGAGACGCTCTACCATTGCGCGCACGGCGACGGGGCAGGACAGGGGGAGGGAGAAGTTGACAAGGGAAACGTCCCCTGCCCTGCCCCCTGCCCTGCCCCGTCGCCGCGTTGGACGCGCGTCCTGCTTCCCGAGCGTGTCACCGGTAAGCCGTTGCCCCCGGTGCAGGTTGTCAACCTCGCCGCCGAGTTCAAGGCCGGCAACACGTCGATGTTCTCCCGCGCCCTGCGTGACGCCCTTCTCCAAACCATCAGCCGCGGCGAGAAGGCCGTCCTCCTCCTCAACAAGCGCGGGTTTGCCTCGTTCCTCCTCTGTCGTGACTGCGGCTATGTCCCTATGTGCGAGCACTGCGCCACCTCGCTCACCTACCACGACAAGCCCCCCGTCCTCAGGTGCCACCATTGCGGCGCCACCCACCCCGTCCCCACCACCTGCCCTGCGTGCGACAGCCCCTACCTGCGACAGCTCGGCCCCGGCACCCAGTACGCCGCCAGCCAGCTTGCCGCCCTGCTCCCCGCCGGCACCCCCCTCATCCGCATGGACGCCGACACCACCAAGGGCAAGGCTGGCCACGAGCACCTCCTCGACGAGTTCATAGCCGCGCCCACCGGCGTGCTCCTCGGCACGCAGATGATAGCCAAGGGCCTCGACTTCCCCGAGGTCACACTCGTAGGCGTCCTCATCGCCGACACCTCCCTCAAGTTCCCCGACTTCCGCGCCCCCGAGCGCACGTACCAACTCCTCGAACAGGTGGCCGGCAGAGCAGGGCGTGCGGATAAGGACGGGCGTGTTATCGTGCAGACCTACTGGCCCGAGCACATCGCCATACGCGCCGCCGCCGCCCACAACCGGGAACTCCTCCTGGCCGACGAGCGCCACACCCGCCGGGAACTCGGCTACCCCCCCTATGCCCGCCTCGCCAACATCCTCATCTGGGGCCCCGACCTCAAAGCGGTAACCGCCCACTCGATGGCCCTTGCCCAACAAATCGAGGATGCCCTCCCGTCGCTGTTGTCCTTGCACGAGGCGGGCAGAGGTTCTCGCACCTTGCACAAGGACGAAAGTGCTGCGGCCAGCGATGACAGTGCCTGGCACATCCTCGGCCCCAGCCCTTGTGTGCTTGCCAAGCGGCAGGGCAACCATCGTTGGCATATCCTCATCAAGGCGCCTGCAGGCGCAGACATCCCTGCACTTCTCCATCCCGTCCTTAAGGCACGCAAGGCCTCAAAGGATGTGAGTGTCGCAGTCGACATCGACCCGTACGATATGATGTGATTCTTGGTTGGGTTGGGCAACTCAGGCGAACAGCGGCTAGATGTTTCCCATCTGGGCCAGTGTCGTGTTGTACCAATGCTCCCAGTTAGGCGGGCAGTATTTCTTGGCCGCCTCGAGGCTGATGGTGTAGCCGTAGCCGCGGGCGAGGCCGCGTACGTGGGCGTCGATGGCAGTCTCCCAGTCGGGCCAGCTCACAGAGCCCCAGCCCCAGGCGTTGTAGGGGAGGAAGCAGTTGCGCCCCACCGAGCTCTCGGTGAACGAGATGGCCGGTGACCAGCGGGGATCGACCCCGTAGTCCCAGGAGGCCTGTGCAAAGGCAGTTCCCTGGCCAGCAAGGGGGGAGCCGGCAAGATAGGCGTCGATACGTGGCGCCCATTGGTCAACAAAGCCCTGCCGGTCAAGCGACCAGTCCGCGTCATCCCCGCCAACCGGCCCACTGGGGACACCGGGTGTTGGCTCCGGCTCTCCGGCACTCGCCGCCTCCTGTGCCGCCACTGCCGCCGCCGCTTCTGCGGCTGCCTGTGCCTGTGCCTGCGCCTGTGCCGCCGCCTCGGCCTCCTGCTGACGCCTGAGCTCGGCTTGCCGCTGCGCTTCCGCACGCGCCTCCTGCGCCTCTGCGAGCGCCTTCTCGGCGCAGAGCTTCTCGTCGGCGGCCTCCTGTACGCGCTGCGCCAGGACCGCCCTGACATCCTCAAGCTGCTGCCTAAGGGCAGAAAGCCGGGCGATCTCGGTACAATAGCTTTCCTGTAGGCGGCTTATGTACTCGATGTTTGCGAGGAAGTCGCTGAATGACTGCGAGCCAAATACCAGGTTGAGTAACAGGTTGCTGCTGCGCTGCATACGGTAGTACTCGACGGTCGCATCATCGCTTTTTTGTTTCTGCGCCGGCAGGACCCTCTCAAGCTCCCTCAGCTGCCTCTGTATCTCTGCGACCTGCGTCTCAAGGGCGGCCAGCTTCTTGATTGCCGCGTTATAGTCGGCCGCCGAGAGCTCGACGCGCTGCTGCAGCTCGTCAGGGTCGGCATCTATGTCCTGAGTCTCGGCAAAAGCATACGGAGACTGCCCGCCTGGTACCGTTACGAGTGTTGCGGCAAGTACCAGGGCGAGCATCCAAGAACAGGTCTGTTTCAATATGTCTATTCTCATAAGCAAAATACCCAAAAGAACGGGGAACTTCCTATTATAACCTAAAATCGCGAAAACGCGAAATTAAATCTGGGCTATACTGTTTGGCAGCGGGTGCGGAAGGGGGCCCAGGAGGCACAACCCCTGTGACC
>JAITNB010000075.1 GCA_031290695.1 Coriobacteriales bacterium
CCTTTATCCAAACTCTTTTGATATACTGTGCAACAGCAAGTAAACGAATAGCAACCTACAGATTAAACGTGCCAGGGCCTGCGGATATTGTACCGAGGGCTATTTTTGTGTAGGTAGCAGGTATGTTGTAGGGCGGGACCAAGGGATGCTCATGCAGGACAAAGGAAAAACGAAACGGGTTGTGTATGCGCTCCTGCGGGTGTGCATGGCGCTTACGCTCATCGTTGTCCTGGCCCAGGTGATACCTCTGGGCGCGTTTGCGGAGGATGTGCCGTGGGGGTTCTTGCAGGAGCACTCCGCCACTGATGAGCAGGAAGCCTCCGATGCGGAGGCAAGCGCGGATGCAGTTGAGGTTGCGGCCCCCGCGCTCACCACGCCCACCGAGCGCCCCTTGCTGTTGCCCGCCGAGGACGACCCCGCTGCCGTCGGCCTTGCTGCCGCCGAGCCCGCCGTCACTGCGACCGAGCCCGCCGAGGATGCCTCCCCGTTAAAGCCCCGGGAAGACAAAGGCACGCTCACCATCACCGACGTTGACGATACCAACAACGACGGCACCCTGTCGCAACAGGAGGCCGCCGCCGCGCTCGCCGCCGCTACCATAGACGCAGTGCTCGATACCTATACCCTCGCCTTTGATACCACGGCCGTGACCGCCATCGGCGACGATGCCTTCCAGGACAACGTGGGCCTCACCGCAGTGACCTTCCCCGCGACGCTTGCCACTCTTGGCAGCGTGGCCTTCCAGGGCTGCACCAGCCTCACCAGCGTCACGTTCACCGGCGACAACCCGCCCACGACGTTTGGTGCCAGCGTGTTCGCACAGGCGCCTGTGGGCCTCAAGTTCTATGTCCCGCCTACGAGCAAGGCCGCCTACCAGGCTGTCTTAACCCCTGCGGCAACGGGCCTGGTCACTGGCGACTACGAGGTACTCGACATTCCTGACACCACGCCGCCCACCGTCACCGGCACGGCACCCTTAGGCGACAGCGTCGCCCCCATGACCACGCTCCCGCAACTCGTCCTCACGTTCTCCGAGACCGTGGCCCAGGTCGAGGGCAAGACCCTCGCCATCGTCACCAGTTCGACCACCTATCTCTACACCATCCCGTCAGCCGCCGTGACCCCCCTCGTCTCGGGCGAAGGCACGGCCTGCACGGCGACAATCCCCTTCGGGGGCTTTGTCCCCGCACTCAGCCTCTCCTATGGCACCACCTACACCCTCACTGCCAATGCCGGTGCCTTTGCAGACACGGCCGGCAACCCCACGACCGTAATCAGCGCCAGCTTCACAACCGTGCAGCCGCCCCAACCCACACTCAGCCTCTCGGTAACGGCCCTCGACCTTGGCACCGTGACCACAGCGGCCACGTCTTCCCCGCAAAACGTGAGCGTGAGCAGCGGAAACCTCACGGCACCCATCACCTACCAGCTCTCGGGCGACACCAGTGCGTTCACGGTGGGGACCCTGGCCCTTAATGCGGTCGCCGGCACGTTCACGGTGACGTTCACCCCCGCCTCGGCGCGCACTTACAACGCAGTCCTCACCTTCTCAAGTGCAGGGGCAGAGGATAAGGCCGTGAGCCTCTCCGGCACAGGGCGCGCCCCCTCAAGCAACTCTGGCTCTGGCTCCAGCTCTGGTGGCAAGGACGGCACCGGCACTTGGTACCCCTCCACACAGACGCCCCCTGTGACGCCCCCTACCTCCAACAGCACTGCTGACGATACCGATGACGCCACCGACGCCGATGACGCCACCGACGCCGATGACGCCGCCACTACCAAACCCGATGACACCACCAACCCAGGCGGCACCACCACGCCAACCCCCCCGGTCACCCCGCCTGTTATCGACAACACCAACGACGATGATACGGCCAACCAGGGCGACACCACTTCGGGCAAGGACACAGCTGCGGCCTACGCCGTTGCCAACCTCGTCTCGTTTGTGCTCGGGCTTATCCTCATGGCCCTTGGCATCCTGCGGTGGGGGAGGATACCGGCAGCACAGCGCTCGAAGATGACCTGGGCAGTCGCCCTCGTACTTATAACAATCGCCCAGGTGGTGCTCCTCCTCATCGTCGATGACTTCACCGGCTCCGCCCTGCCTTTTGACGGCTGGACGGCTCCCATGTTGGTGCTCCTCATAGTCGAGGGCTTCTGCTTCTACCAGTGCAACAAGCGCAAACCCGATGCCCCCAAAGACACAGACGGTGGCGACGACGGCTTTGGCGGCGGCGTTGGCGGTAGCACCGGCGGCTTTGCCAGCAGCAGCAGCTTTGGCGACAGCAGCTTTGGCAGCGGCAACAACTTTGGCAGCAGCAGCGACGAAGACGAAGACGAGGGCTTTCCCGTATTCCGCGGGTAACGCCAACGCCCTTCTCAGCCCCACAATGCCCTTCTCAGGAGCCACAACGCTCGCCTCCCCAAGAGCCACAACGCTCAACCGCTGTCCACTCCCCGTTATCCTGGTGCCATGCCCTTCCCCGAAACAAAAAAACTTTTTAAAAACAAGCCTTGACTTGGGGTTGAAAAAAATATATCGTTAAGGGTTGCGACTATTAACGGCTCGAACGGTATCCAAAGGAGGAATTCCCCTTGAGCAGAGGACAAATTTCCACTCCTGCAAGTCTTTACCGAGAGCGCAAAAGTTTCGCAAAAATCCCCGAGGTAATGGACGTTCCCAATCTCATATCCATACAGACCGACTCGTTTAGTTGGTTTCGTACCGCGGGCCTTGCAGAAGCTTTTCGCGACATCTCCCCCATCGAGAACAGCACCAAGAACCTCCAGGTCGAGTTTGGCGCGCACGAGTTTGGCGACCCCAAGTTCAGCGTCGACGAGTGCAAGGAGAAGGACATCTCCTACCAGGCCCCGCTGTTTGTCGAGGTGCGCTTCATTAACAAGGAGACCGGCGAGATAAAGGAGCAGGAGGTGTTCATGGGCGACTTCCCGCTCATGACCAGCCGCGGCACCTTTGTTATCAACGGCACCGAGCGCGTCGTCGTGAGTCAACTTGTGCGCTCGCCCGGCGTCTACTTTGCCACCGAGCCCGACAAGACCTCAGACAAGATACTCTTCAACTCGAAGGTCATCCCGTCGCGTGGCGCCTGGCTCGAGTTCGAGACCGACCGCCGCGACGTGCTCAGCGTGCGCGTCGACCGCAAGCGCAAGCAGCCGGCGACGCTTCTCCTCAGGGCCCTCGGCATCGCGCTCAACCGCGACGAGATCATCGAGTACCTCGGCGACACCGAACTCGTGCAGCGCACGCTCGACCGCGACGGCGCCCTCACCCGCGAAGAGGCGCTCATCGAGCTTTACAAGCGCCTACGCCCCGGCGAGCCGCCCACCGTCGACAGCGCCCGCACCCTGCTTGAGGGCCTGTTCTTCAACCCGCAGCGCTACGACCTCGCCCGCGTGGGCCGCTACAAGATAAACAAGAAGCTCGGCCTCGACTCCCCCGAGAGCCAGTCGACGCTCACCCACGAGGACATCATCAAGACGATGCGCTACATCGTCGCGCTCCATGCCGGTGACGAGAACTGCGCGACCGACGACATCGACCACTTTGGCAACCGCCGCATCCGCACCGTGGGCGAGCTTATCCAAAACCAGTTCCGCATCGGTCTCTCGCGCATGGAGCGCGTTGTGCGCGAGCGTATGTCAACGCAGGAAGTCGAGGACATCACGCCGCAGTCGCTCATCAACATCCGCCCCATCGTGGCCGCCATCAAGGAGTTCTTTGGCTCCTCGCAGCTGAGCCAGTTCATGGACCAGACCAACCCCGCTACCTCCACCACCCACAAGCGCCGCCTCTCGGCGCTGGGCCCCGGCGGCCTTTCCCGCGAGCGCGCCGGCTTTGAGGTGCGCGACGTGCATACGTCGCATTACGGCCGCATGTGTCCCATCGAGACGCCAGAAGGTCCCAACATCGGCCTCATCGGCTCGCTGGCCACCTACGCGCGCGTGAACCCCTATGGCTTCATCGAGGCCCCCTACCGCCGCGTGATCGACAGCAAGGTCACCGACGATATCGACTACCTCACGGCCGACGAGGAGGAGAACTACATCATCGCCCAGGCCAACGAGATATTTGACCAGGAGACCCGCATCTTTGGCCAGGCCGACCCCACAACGGGCACGTTTGTCCCCGCTAAGAGGGTGCTCTGCCGCGTGCGTGGCGTCGACGGCACCTTTGGCGAGCCCGAGGAGGTCGCGCCCGAGAGCGTCAACTACATGGACGTCTCGCCGCGCCAGATGGTGTCGGTCGCCACCGCGCTTATCCCCTTCCTTGAGCACGACGATGCCAACCGCGCCCTCATGGGCTCCAACATGCAGCGCCAGGCCGTGCCGCTGCTGCGCCCCACGGCCCCGCTCGTGGGTACCGGCATGGAGCACCGCTGCGCCGTCGACTCCGGCGAGATCGTTATAGCCCAGCGCGCCGGTGTTGTAGAATACGTGCAGACGGATAAAGTCGTGGTGCGTGCCAAGGACGGCTCCACCGACGACTACCAGCTTCCCAAGTTCCAGCGCTCCAACCAGAGCGGCTGCCTCAACCACAAGCCGCTCGTGCGCGTGGGTCAGGAGGTCTTTGAGGGCGACGTGCTGGCCGACGGTCCCGCCACCGACCTCGGCGAGCTGTCGCTGGGGCAGAACCTGCTTGTGGCGTACATGCCGTGGGAGGGCTACAACTACGAAGACGCCATCATCTTGAGCGAGCGCGTGGTAAGCGACGACCTGCTCACGTCCATCCATATCAGCGAGTACGAGGTTGACGCCCGCGACACCAAGCTCGGCCCCGAGGAGATCACGCGCGAGATACCCAATATCAGCGACGAGATGGTCGCGAACCTCGATGCCGACGGTATTATCCGCATTGGGGCCGAGGTCTTTCCCGGCGACGTGCTGGTGGGCAAGGTCACCCCCAAGGGCGAGACCGAGCTTACGGCCGAGGAGCGCCTGTTGCGCGCCATCTTTGGCGAGAAGGCGCGTGAGGTGCGCGATACCTCGCTCAAGGTCCCGCATGGCAGCGGTGGCCGCATCATCGGCATCTCGCGGTTCTCGCGCGACGAGGGCGACGAGCTGCCCCCCGGCGTCAATGAGCTTGTGCGCGTGTACGTTGCACAGAAGCGCAAGGTCCAGCAGGGCGACAAGCTCGCCGGGCGCCACGGCAACAAGGGCGTCATCTCGCGCATCCTGCCCATCGAGGACATGCCCTATCTCGCCGACGGCACCCCCATCGACATCATCCTCAACCCGCTGGGCGTCCCTTCGCGTATGAACGTGGGCCAGCTCCTCGAGACGCACCTGGGTTGGGCGGCGCACTTTGGCTGGAGTGACGACCCCGAGGCAACACACTCGGTCGAAGGCCCCGTCTACGTGGCCACGCCGGTGTTCGACGGTGCCACCGAGGTCGAGATCTCCGGGGCCATCGACAAGGCCAACAAGAACATCATCAAGCTGCGCCACGAGCAGCTTGACACACTCGCACGCGACGAGTTTATCCCGCAGCTCTCGCTCACCGGCAAGACCGAGCTCTACGACGGGCGCACCGGTGAGAAGTTCCGCGAGCCCATCACCGTGGGCCAGAACTACATCCTCAAGCTTTCGCACCTCGTCGACGACAAGATACATGCCCGCTCTACCGGCCCCTACTCGCTTATCACGCAGCAACCCCTGGGCGGCAAGGCGCAGTTTGGCGGCCAGCGTTTTGGCGAGATGGAAGTCTGGGCGCTCTATGCCTACGGCGCGTCGCACGTGCTGCAGGAGATCATCACCTACAAGTCAGACGACACCTCGGGGCGCGTCAAGGCCTATGAGCACATCGTCAAGGGCGAGAACATCCCTTCGGCCGAGGTACCCGAGTCCTTCAAGGTGCTCGTCAAGGAGATGAAGTCGCTGTGCCTCGACGTCGAGCTTATCGGCGAGGACCGCGAGGAGTCGCTTGAGGACCTTGAGAACGAGACAACCCCCAGCATCGCCTCGGCGCTCATCATGAGCGACTTCGACGACGACGATGATGATGCCGACGCCCTCGACCTCATCGCGAGCGGCCTGAGCGACCTCGAGTTCGACCTCGACGCCCTCGATGCCCTCGCCACCGACGACCTTATCGGTGCCGCATTAGAAGAACCCGCGCGTACGGACAAGGACGAGCCGCCCGCACCCGCCATCGAAGAGGGAGGGGAGTGACCATGGCCGAGTTCGACGTCAATAACTTCGACCAGCTCCGCATAGGGCTTGCCAGCGCCGAGCGCATCCGCTCGTGGTCGCGCGGCGAGGTCAAGAAGCCTGAGACCATCAACTACCGCACCCTCAAGCCTGAGAAGGACGGCCTCTTTTGCGAGAAGATCTTTGGCCCCACCAAGGACTGGGAGTGCAACTGCGGCAAATACAAGCGCATCCGCTTCAAGGGCATCGTCTGCGAGCGCTGCGGTGTCGAGGTCACGCGCGCCAAGGTGCGTCGCGAACGCATGGGGCATATCGAGCTTGCTGCGCCGGTGAGCCATATCTGGTACTTCAAGGGGTCGCCCTCGCGCTTGGGCTATCTGCTCGACATACCGCCCAAGGAGCTTGAGAAGGTGCTGTACTTCGCATCGTCGATGATAACCCGCGTTGACAATGAGGCACGCGACGCCGATGCCGTCGACCTGCGCGACGAGCTTGCCGCCGACCTCGAGGAGCTCGATGCCGAGCTTGAGCGCGAGATTGAGCGCGTGCGCCGCCTTACTACCGGTGCGGTGGGCGACGACGAGTTTGCCGAGGACATCGACGAGGACGAGCGTCTTTCGCCCGAAGAAGTGTTAGAAGAAATAGCAGATTTGCACGAGGAGTTTGCCGAGCGTAAGGAACTGCGCACCGAGGCCTTTGACGCGTTTATGAAGCTCAGCATCAAGCAGCTCGTCAGCGACGAGGCGCTCTACCGTGAGCTGCGCCTCAACTATAGCGAGTACTTCCGGGGCGGCATGGGGGCCGAGAGCGTGCGCGACCTTCTCCGTGACATGAACCTTGAGACAACGGGTGTCGAGCTGCGCGCGACCATCCAGGACGGCAAGGGCCAGAAGCGCGCCAAGGCCATCAAGCGCCTCAAGGTGGTCGATGCCTTTCTCAAGAGCACCAACAAGCCCGAGGACATGATTCTCGACGTCATACCGGTGATCCCGCCCGACCTGCGCCCCATGGTGCAACTCGACGGCGGCCGCTTTGCCACGAGCGACCTCAACGACCTGTACCGTCGCGTCATCAACCGCAACAACCGCCTCAAGCGCCTGCTCGACCTGGGCGCGCCCGAGATAATCGTCAACAACGAGAAGCGTATGCTGCAAGAGGCCGTGGACTCGCTCTTTGACAACGGCCGCCGCGGGCGCCCTGTCACGGGCCCTGGCAACCGCCCCCTCAAGTCCATCTCCGACATGCTCAAGGGCAAGCAGGGGCGCTTTCGCCAGAACCTTCTAGGCAAGCGCGTCGACTACTCCGGCCGCTCGGTCATCGTCGTGGGGCCACAGCTCAAACTGCACCAGTGCGGCCTGCCCAAGGCGATGGCGCTGGAGCTGTTCAAGCCCTTCGTGGTCAAGCGCCTGGTGGAGTTGGAGCACTCGCCCAACGTCAAGGCCGCCAAGAAGACCGTCGACCGCGCCCAGTCAACGCTTGTATGGGACGTGCTCGAAGAGGTCATCGCCGAGCACCCCGTGCTGCTCAACCGCGCACCCACGCTGCACCGCCTGGGCATCCAGGCCTTCGAGCCGGTGCTTGTGGAGGGCAAGGCCATCCGCTTGCACCCCCTGGTATGTACTGCCTTCAACGCAGACTTCGATGGCGATCAGATGGCTGTGCATGTGCCGCTCTCAAGCGAGGCACAGGCGGAGGCACGCGTGCTCATGCTCTCCGCGAACAACATCAAGTCGCCGGCGCATGGGCGCCCGCTTGCCGTGCCCACGCAGGACATGATTATCGGCCTGTACTACCTCACGGCTGCCCGCGAGGACTTTCCAGGGCAGGGCAGGGCGTTCATGAGCTTCGACGATGCCCTCAATGCCTATGACTCGCGTGCCGATGTTGACCTGCAGGCCAGGATATTCGTGCGCCTGTCCGCCAACACCCGCGTCGAGACGAGCTATGGCATCTTTGAGGACCACAGGGCCGGCGAGCGTATCGAGACCACGGTGGGCCGCATCACCTTCAACGCAGTGCTGCCCGCCGACCACCCCTTTGTCAACTTCGAGATGAACAAGAAGGAGATCGCGCGCCTGGTCGAGGACTGCACCAACAACTACAGCGTCTCCGAGATGCCCAGCATCCTCGACGGCCTCAAGGCCGCCGGCTTCCACTACGCCACGCGCGCCGGTGTTACCGTGAGCGTCTACGACGCCACGGTGCCGCCCGAGAAGGAGGCCATCCTCGCGCGCGCCGACACCAAGGTCGCCTCCATCGCCGATGACTACGAGATGGGCCTTATGAGCGACGAGGAGCGCCACCGCCAGGTGGTCGATATCTGGAATGCCGCCAACGACGAGGTGGGCGAGGCCATGGCCGCGAACTTTGACAAGTTCAACCCCATCTACATGATGGCCTTCTCCGGTGCCCGTGGCGACATCAAGCAGATTCGCCAACTCGCCGGTATGCGCGGCCTCATGAGCGACCCCAAGGGCGAGATCATCGACCGCCCCATCAAGGCGAACTTCCGCGAGGGCCTCTCTGTCCTCGAATACTTTATCTCCACGCACGGCGCCCGCAAGGGCCTCGCCGACACCGCGCTGCGCACGGCGGACTCAGGCTACCTCACCCGTCGCTTGGTCGACGTGGCACAGGACGTCATCGTGCGTGAGGTAGACTGCGGCACCGACGACGGCATCGATTACCCGCTGCTCAACTCCAAGGGCGACATCGACCGCAACCTCGTGGGCCGTTGCCTGCTCGAGCCGGCGGTCGACGCCACCACGGGCGAGATCGTCCTCGACGTCGACGACTACCTCACCGGCCCTGCGGCCATCCAGCGCCTTGTGGATGCCGGCCTTACAACCATCAAGGTGCGCACCATCATGACCTGCCACGCCCATCGCGGCGTGTGCCAGAAGTGCTACGGCTGGGACCTCGCGGCCTCACGCCCCGTCAACATCGGCACCGCGGTGGGCATCATCGCCGCGCAGTCCATCGGCGAGCCAGGCACCCAGCTCACGATGCGCACCTTCCACACCGGCGGCGTCGCCGGCGAGGACATCACACACGGCCTCCCCCGCGTCACCGAGCTCTTCGAGGCCCGCCGCCCCAAGGGCCAGGCCATCCTCGCCGAGATAAGCGGCACGTTGCAGATAAGCGGCGACAAGAACCAGCGCCTCCTCACCATCAGCGACACCGAGGGCAACCTCCGTGAGTATCAGATAAGTGCGCGCGCCCAACTGCTGCCGGGCGCCGCCGATATGGCGCAGGTCGAGATAGGCCAGCAGCTCACCAAGGGCTCCATCAACCCGCACGACCTGCTGCGCCTCACCGATGCCAACACCACGCTGCGCTACATCGTCTCGCAGGTGCAAGACGTCTACATCAGCCAGGGCGTCGACATCAACGACAAGCACATCGAGGTCATCGCGCGCCAGATGCTGCGCAAGGTGGCCGTCACCGACCCCGGCGACTCCGGCTATCTGCCCGGCAAACAGGTCGATGCCTACGAGTTCTCCCGCGAGGCCGAGCGCATCATGCTCGACGGCGGCGAGGTGCCGGTAGGCTCCTCGTTGCTCCTCGGCATCACCAAGGCGTCGCTCGCGACCGACTCGTTCTTGTCCGCAGCCTCGTTTCAGGAGACCACCAAGGTGCTCACCGACGCGGCCATCGAGGGCAAGGCCGACGACCTGCTGGGCCTCAAGGAGAACGTCATCATCGGCAAGCCCATCCCTGCGGGCACCGGCCTCAAGATATACCGCGACGTCAACCTCACCTACAAGGGCGAGCCGCTCCAGGCGCGCCGTGGCAAGAGCGACAACCTGCCCGAGTGGGCGCCCAGCGAGTTGCGCGAGCTTGAGAGTATGCTCCCGCAGCCGCAGGAGTGGTCGCTTGACGACGGCGACTACCACGGCTTTGGAGGCGACTACGCCGAGTACCTGCGCGGGGCAGTGACGGGCAAGAAGCCCTTTGTCATCCCGCACGACATCGCGCGCCTCTACATCTTTGACGACCTGGGTGTGTCACAGCGCTGGGCCAACAAGTTCTCCGAGGTGGGCATCGAGACGGTAGGCGACCTCATCGGCAAGAACGAGGACGAGCTCTTTCGCATCGAGGGCATTGGCGTCAAGGCGATCGAGGAGCTCAAGGCAGGGCTTGAGGAGCGCGACCTGCTGCACATCCTCGACAACAAGTCAGACGACGACGACCCCGATGTCTCACAACTGCTCGAAATGGTGTTCTCGCCCGACGACAGCGACTTGTTCTTAGGCGGAGAAGTGCCGCTCACCTACAGCGTCGACCCCGACGACGAGCTTCTCGGCACCTCCCTCGCATCCCGCGGCGCCCTCAACAACGCCGCCGACCTCGACGAGCTCCTCGGCACCGTAGGCTCCTACGGCTTTGGCGAGGTAAACCTCAAGGAAGAACCGGCATCCGAGGACGACGAGTAGGCAAGCAAGCAAGGCACGAAGCGCACCACTGGTATAAAGCGGAGAAGACAATGGGCTTCTCCGCTTTCCTGCTTTAACGGGCGCAGAAGTTATGCAAGATTCGTGGCAATTGGTGCCTGCTACTGGTAAACGCCGTAGGTACTTGTTAGAGTGGGTCATACGTTTTTACCCTCATATCAAGGAGGTTCCTATGACTAGCCAACCCACACATCCACAGGCCCCGGCCCCGTTGCCCACTCCCGTGACCGACCATAAACTCACCACTGCTGCCGGTGCGCCGGTGCCCAACAACACCGATGCCCTCACCGTAGGCGACCGCGGCCCGCTGCTCATGCAGGACGTGTGGTATCTTGAGAAGCTCGCGCACTTTGACCGCGAGGTCATCCCCGAGCGCCGTATGCACGCCAAGGGCTCGGGTGCCTTTGGCACCTTCACGGTCACACACGACATCACTGCGCACACCTGCGCCAAGGTCTTTGACGGCGTAGGCAAGGAGACGCCGGTGTTCGTGCGCTTCTCCACCGTGGCGGGGGAGCGTGGCGCGGCCGACGCCGAGCGTGACATCCGCGGCTTCGCCACCAAGTTCTACACCGAGGAGGGCAACTGGGACCTGGTGGGCAACAACACGCCGGTGTTCTTCATCCGCGACCCCCACAAGTTCCCCGACCTCAACCGCGCCGTCAAGCGCGACCCCAAGACCAACCTGCGCAGCGCCCAGAACAACTGGGACTTCTGGAGCAACCTGCCCGAGGCGCTGCACCAGGTGACCATTACGATGAGCGACCGCGGCCTGCCCATAGGCTACCGCCACATGCACGGCTTTGGCAGCCACACCTTTAGCCTCATCAACGCCAACAAGGAGCTCGTGTGGGTCAAGTTTCACTGGGTGTGCCAGCAGGGCATCAAGAACTGGACCGACGAGGAGGCCGCCGAGGTGGTCGCCCGCGACCGCGAGAGCTCGCAAAACGACCTGTTCAACGCCATCGAGGAGGGCGACTTCCCCACATGGGACCTCAGCGTGCAGATCATGACGCAGGCCCAAGCCAAGGCACACCCCGAGAACCCCTTTGACATCACCAAGGTGTGGAGCCACAAGCTCTACCCGCTCATCCCCGTTGGCACCCTTGAGCTCAACAGGAATCCCGAGAACTACTTTGTCGATGTGGAGCAGGCGGCCTTTAACCCCGCCAACGTGGTGCCGGGCATCAGCTACTCGCCCGACAAGCTGTTCCAGGGCCGCCTGTTTGCCTACGGAGACGCGCACCGCTATCGCTTGGGGGTCAACCACGACCTTATCCCCGTTAACAAGCCGGTAGTGCCGGTGCATGCGTACCATCGCGACGGGCAGATGCGCACCGACGCCAACTACGGTGCCGCCGCCGGCTACACGCCCAACAGTGTGGGGGAGTGGGTCGAGCAGGGCGACTTCACCGGCTATGTCGACCCCGCGCTGCTGTGGGAAGGCCTGGGCGAGCGCTACAGTCCCTATGACGGCGACGACCCATACCACCAGCCCGGCGACCTGTGGCGCTTGATAACCCCCGAGAAAAAGCTCGTGCTTATCGATAACACCGCGCGCAACATCGCTGCAACCACCCCAAACATCAAGCTCCGCCACGCCGCGCACTGCTACCTTGCCGACCCAGGTTACGGCACCGCGCTGGCCCAGGCCCTCGGTCTCGACCTCGCCACGGTGGAGGACCTCGCCGCCCTCCCCCTCGCCGAGCGCCTCGCCGCCACCGTCACAAAGCAACAATAGCTCCTACAGGATAGCCCCTTGAGTGTTTATTGTCGCCCTCGTCATCGTCTTACACTGCCCCGAAGAACGCGGGGCAGTGCTGTTTTTCGGATGCAGGATGCCTTTGGCGTCGCCTGTCGAGTCGAGCAACCCAAAGGCCGTAGAGACCTACAAGCCCTTATGACAGATCGTTCGGGTGACACGCCGGGTGACATAGCCGCCGCCCATCACGCCCCAGCTGCCGTCTACGGAAAGCCGGGAAATTGGTTTGTATGGGAGACGGGCGCACTCCTCCAAAAAACGGCGCCTCCCAGCAGCGGGTTCAGGTTCTTGCAAGGTAGGGGCAAGGTCGCCTTTAGGGATACTTCGAAAACGTTTTAGGCCCTGTTTAGACCGCCCTGCTACACTGCGCTGATTGGCTGGACGATCAGGTGGGAGGGTGCTATGGGCACAGTGGGGGCTGAAGGTGCTGTAGGTGGGGGCGAGGGAGCGGGAAGGCCCCTTAGGGCGAAGTCGGATGTGGTGTTCAGGATACTGTTTGGAAGCGACGGGAGCGAGGAGATACTGGCGGGCCTCCTCTCCTCGGTGCTCGACCTGCCCGAGGAGGAATACGAGTCGCTTGCCATCGTGGA
>JAITNB010000049.1 GCA_031290695.1 Coriobacteriales bacterium
GGGCAAAAGGGGACGGTACCTTTGTCTTGTTGGGGCTCGCAAGACAAAGGTACCGTCCCCTTTTGCCCCGCGCGCGCTACTCTGCATGTTATGCTCAAGGGGGGTGGCTCCGACAACGCTTCGCGGGTGGTCATGTTGCCGCCGGGTGCGGGGCTTGCGGGCGTGAAGGATGCGGTACTTGCGGCCGTGCGTGAGAAGGGTGCCAATGCGTGTCCGCCGCTGGTGGTGGGCGTAGGCGTGGGCTCCACCTTTGACAAGGTTGGCGGGCTGGCCAAGCACGCGCTTTTGCGTGCCGTGGGACACACGAACCCCAACCCCCGTTTGCAGGACATCGAGCAGGAACTCCTTGAGGCTGTCAATGCCCTGGGCATCGGTCCCGGTGGCTTTGGTGGCAACATCACTGCGCTTGCGGTACACATCGAGACGGCACCCTCCCATATCGCCGCCCTCCCCGTCGCTGTGAACATAGGCTGTACCGCTCTGCGCTCTGTGAGTATCGACCTGTTAGCTGGGCCGGAGGACGGAGGGGCGGGGGCGGGGGGTGAATGCGAGTTACGCAGCAAGCCGTTCTTTGGCGCAGCGAGTATGTCTGAGCAGGCAACCCCCGCCCCTCCGTCCTCCGGGGATGGCGGCCCGCAATGACCGACCTTATGTTGCCAGCAACACATGCAGTCCTCACGACCCTCACGGCAGGCGACGAGGTGCGTCTCTTTGGCACCATCTACACCATGCGGGATGTGGGGCATATGCGCGCGCTCGAATACCTTGAGCAGCACGGCGTACTGCCTTATAGCCTTGCGGGACAGGCGGTTTTCTACGCCGGGCCCACGCCGTCTGCGGCCGGCCGGCCGTTTGGTGCCATTGGCCCCACCACCGCCTCACGCATGGACTTCGCGACACCTGCGCTCCTGCGAGCCGGTATCACGGCCATGCTGGGCAAGGGCGCTCGCTCGCCTGAGGTCGTGCAGGCCTGCAGGGAGACCGGCAGCGTCTACCTGGCCGCCACCGGCGGCGCGGCAGCCTACCTCGCGAGCTTTGTGACCGCCGCAGGGCCCGTCGCCTGGGACGACCTCGGCACCGAGGCCCTGCGCAAGCTCACTCTAGACGGCCTCCCCGCCTTTGTTGCTGTGGACGCGCAGGGTGGCAGCCTGTATGGTGGGTAGCAAAAGGATTAACCGGCTGTGTGAAAATCGAGAGGGGACGAATCTTGGCACCAGAGAGGGTTCCTGTCCCACCGAGCTACCCCCACCAGAGTCGTTCGCCAGAACTCCCATACTTTTACTACCCCCATTATCCGTCTTACCAGATTTTGCGCAAAACCCCCGCATACATGAGCGGGCAAACACACTACAATAGAGGGCATCACTGATAAGAGCGGGTTATGTGGCGGCGGCAAGCGCCCCGGCCCTCAGGTTTTGGCAAAGGAGCATCATGGGCGCAAGCTCACCGCAGGGCGTCTTTATCACCTTCGAGGGCGGGGAGGGGGTGGGGAAGTCCACGCAGATACGGTTGTTGGAGGCACGGCTCAATGCGGCGGGGGTTGACGTGCTGTGTGTGCGCGAGCCCGGCGGCACGCGGGCCGGCGAGAAGATACGCAGCATCCTCCTTGACCCGGCGAACAGCGACCTCGACCCACGGGCTGAGCTGCTGCTCTACGAGGCGGCCCGTGCGCAGCTGGTCGAGCAACACATCAAGCCGGCACTCGCCCGCGGTATCACAGTGCTCTGCGACCGCTTTACCGACTCGACGCTCGCGTATCAGGGCTACGCTCGCGGCCTGGACGTAGGCCTCGTCACGCGCGCCAATGAGGTGGGCAGCGGCGGGCTCGCTCCCAACCGCACCATCGTCCTTGAGCGCGACATCGCCGAGTCGCTAGGCGAGGCGACCCAGCAGGGTGCCGACCGTCTTGAGGCAGAGGGCATCGGCTTTCACACCCGCGTGCATGAGGGCTTTGAGCAGCTTGCGGCCAGCGACCCTAGGCGGGTGCGCCGCGTGCCGTGCCACGACGAGAAGGCCCACACCGCCCAAGCCGTTTGGGAGCAGGTGGCCAGTCTGTTCCCACAGGCCGCGACGCGTGCGTTCGTTGTCACGCCCGAGCTTATCCGCGACATAAAGGAGCACAAGTGAGTACAGGACCTGCGGATACGCCCGTGGCACCCGGGGGCGGACAGTCGCCCAAAGCCGTTGTCCGGCCGCCGTTTGACACCTTGGTGGGGCAGCCGTTGGTGGCGCGGTTCCTCAGCACGGCGATAGGTGATGGGCGGGCCACGCATGCGTACCTCTTTGTGGGGCCCGTTGGGTCGGGCAAGACGGAGGCGGCCTTTGCGCTTGCGGCGGCCATCCTGTGCGGGCAGGGGGGTGGCGACGGCTGCGACGACTGCAAGAGGGTGGCGCGACGCACTCATCCCGACGTGCATGTGATCGACCCGCTAGGTGTAAATAGCTACTTGAATGAGCAAGTTCATGGAATCATCCACGACGCATCGCTGGCACCCATACGCGCGCGTGGCAAGGTCTATATCATCACGCGTGCCGACCTGCTGCAAGGCACCTCTGCCAATGCCTTTCTCAAGACGCTTGAAGAGCCGCTGCCGTCGACGACCTTCATCCTCATGGCGCGCACGCGCGACAGCGCGCTTGAGACGGTGGTGTCGCGCTGCCAGGTGCTCGCGTTTCGCAACATCCCCGAGGGCGAGGCGGTGCAGCTGGTATGCGCGCTGGCGAAGGTTGACGAGCCCGACGCGCGCGCCGCGCTTGCCGCTGCGGGAGGGTCGGCACACCGCGCTGTCGAGTTCCTGCACACACCAGCGCGGCGCAACGCCCGCCTCAAGGTCATCGAGGCTATCGAGCACCTGCATGAGGCCGACGACCTTGAGGTGCTTGAGATGGCACGCGAGCTGCTCAAGGTGCTCAAGGTGCCGCTCGATGCCGTCAAGGTTGAGCAGGAGTTGCAGTTGGAGCAGGGCAAGGACTACCTGAGCAAGGGCGCGCTGGGCCAGTTGGAGCAACGGCACAAGCGCGAGCTCTCGGGCCGCGGGCGCGATGTGCTGGCCGAGGCGCTCAACATCGCGCGGTCGTGGCTGCGCGACGTGTTGCTGGTGCGGCTGGGCCAGGGTGACGCTATGGCCAACAGCGACTGTTATTACCTCATCACCCAACTGGCCCCGCGCGTGGAGGAGCCCGCCCTTATCCGCGCCCTCGCCGCTGTTGACAAGGCATGGGAGCAGATACGGTATAATGTGTCAGAACAACTAGCCATCGAAACGATGCTTTTCTCCATAAGGGAGGATTTGGATACATGACCAAAGTCGTCGCAGTGAAGCTGCGCTATAACCCCAAAACACTCTGGTTCGACCCGGTGCTCGGCACGTATGCGCAGGGCGACCACGTGATTGTCGAGACCGAGCGCGGCCGTGAGATAGGCCTGGTGACCGACCCTGCCATCGAGGTGGCCTACGAGGAGGTAAAGGCCCTCAAGTCGCCCCTCAAGCCGGTCATCCGCGCGCTCACCGACCTCGACTTCGACCACATCGACATGCTCGATGCCAAGGGCCGTGAGGCCATGCCCGTCTTTCGTGAGCTCATCGAGAAGCACCAGCTCGACATGAAGCCAATCGAGGTCGAGTACCTCTTTACCGGCGACAAGGCGGTGTTCTACTTCTCAAGCGACGAGCGCGTTGACTTTCGCGAACTGGTGCGCGAGCTTGCCTCGCACTTTCACATACGTATCGACATGCGCCAGATTGGGGTGCGCGACGAGGCCCGTATGCTCGGGGGGCTCTCGCATTGCGGAGAAGAACTTTGCTGCGCCCGTTTGGGCGGTGAGTTCCAGCCGGTGTCGATACGCATGGCCAAGGAGCAGGACCTGCCGCTCAACCCCGCCAAGATAAGCGGTGCCTGTGGGCGGCTTATGTGCTGTTTGCGCTACGAGTTCGAGGCCTACAAGGACTTCAAACAGCGCGCCCCCAAGAAAGGCGCCCTTATCGAGACACCGCTGGGCACTGCCAAGGTGAGCGACCTCGACACGCCGCGCGAGGTCATCCATATGCGCCTTGAGGACGGCAAGTCGCTCGCGATTCCCCTCAAGGAGTTTGAGTGCGATGCCGACGAGAAGGGCTGCACGCACCCCTGCCGCGTGTCGCGCGAGAGCGTCGACCGCTGCGCCTCAAGCAGCATCCTGTTGGCGTTGAGCGCGCTCGACCGTGAGCTCGACGCGGCCAACGAGCCCGCGCCGCTGCGCGACCGCACCGCCCGTGACCGAGGCGACCGTGACCGCACCCGCACCCGTGACGGCCGCAGCACCCGCGACGGCCGCGAGGGGCAACAGCCCGCCTCGCCCACCCGTCGCCGCCGCTCGTCGGGTGCCGGTAGTGGTGCCGGTTCGACCGCATCAGGGGGCTCCTCCACATCAGGGCCGCAGGACGCTGCATCACAAGCTGCGGACAAGCCCGCGCGCTCCGGAGCCAAGCCCCGCCCTGGCCAGCACTCCTCCGGCGTACGCAACCCCGAGCGGCAGGGCCAGGGGCAGGGCCAGCGCTCACAACAGCGTCGTCGCCAGCGCCCTGCTGCTACCGATGCGGGCAGCGGTGCCGTAGGCGCGAACGCCCCCGGCGAGACCCCCCCTTCAAGCCCCGGTCGCCGCCGCCGCCGCCGCTCGACTGGTCCCGGCAACGCAGGCCCCGGCTCTGGCAGTGCCGAGGGCAACGGGTAGCAAGCAGTCAAGAGAGACAGCCTGACGAGGTATCAGTTTGTGGCTTTTGTGTTTATCAAAAGTTAACCATGGTGTACTCTTTACAGAAAATGGGCGCTCGCTTATTATTGGCCCAGATGATTTTCCAACGTAGGGAAAGGTGATAATAATGGGTATTCGTAATACGGGATTATTGCTAGGTGCGGGGTTCCTGTTGGGCAGTGTGGGGGTCAAGGCGGCTACCAGTAAGCCGGCCAAGGACCTTTATGTCAAGGCGATCTCAAAGGGGTTGCAGGCAAAGGCAGCGGGGGAGGAGCTTGTTGAGCAGGCCAAGAGCGAGCTCGACGACCTGGTTGCCGAGGCGAGCTATCTCAACACCCAGGAGGCAGAGGCAGAGGACGCCCCGGCCGCCAGTGCGCCCAAGAAGGCCCGCAGCGCGCGAAAGGCTGCGAAGAAATAAACTAAGGGAGCAATCCTCTTGAAGTATCACATCGAACATCGTATACCGGGGCGTGTGCGCGTCAACCTGGGTGGTAACATCCCGGCTAGCGA
Organism: Coriobacteriales bacterium; assembly: GCA_031290695.1. Next base: position 5,243 of record JAITNB010000049.1, read on the forward strand.
CGCCGTGGCGCTGGAGGACATCGTGCTGCAAAGCGGGCTGGTGGAGCGCTGCCAGGTGTATGCGCGCATTGGGGCCGTCGCACTCAGCTACAACAGCGGGGCGGTTACCGAGGGGGAGGTGCTTGGGGTTATCCGCAACCTTAGCTTGGGGCAGGTGGCGACGCACCAGCTGAGCGAGTTTGCGCTGCTGGCGCCGCGGGGCCTGTCGCTGTGGGAGCCGTTGACGCACCTGGTGCTGTGGTGGGCGGTGAAGCGGTATGTGCTGCCGGCACCGGTGCGGGTGTTGCTCACGGTATGGGATGCCGTGACCTTTATAGGGCAGGGGTTGCGGTCGCTCGCGCGTGGGCAGCTGGACGTGCCCGTGCTGGATGCGGCGGCGATTGGCGTGTCGCTTGTCAAACAGGACTTTAACACGGCAGGGTCGACGATGCTCCTGCTCAAGGCCTCGCAGATGGTGGAGGATCATACACGCGACCACTCCAAGGCCCAGCTCATCCATTCGCTGTTGGCAGTGGGCGAGCGGGCGTGGCGTGTCGAAGGCGACCAAGAGCTGTTGGTTGACGTGCGGGACGTGGGGGAGGGCGACCTGGTGGTCGTGCGCATGGGGTCGGCGGTTCCCGTTGAAGGGCTGGTGGAGCGCGGCGAGGCGATGGTCAACCAGGCGGCGCTTACCGGCGAGGGGCTGGCGGTGTTTCGCACGGTGGGTGACACGGTGTTTGCCGGTACCGCCGTGGAGGAGGGCGAGCTGTACGTGCGCGTACAGGGCGATGCCGAGTTGAGCCGCCTGCGCTCGGTGGTGACCCTTGTGGAGAGCGCCGAGTCGCACAAGACGGTGTTGCAGTCGCGCATGGAGCGCCTGGCCAGCCGCATCGTGCCGTGGAACTTCCTGCTTGCGGGGGTGGTGGCGCTTACCACGCGGTCGATCGATAAAGTCTCAGCGTCGCTCATGGTTGACTACTCATGCGCGCTCAAGCTGTCGGGCTCCATCGCGGTGCTGGCGGCCATGCGCGAGGCGGCGCAGCGGGGCTACACCGTCAAGGATGCCGCCGCGTTCGAGTTACTGGCTCGGGCACGCGTGATCATCTTCGACAAGACGGGCACCCTCACGCAGGCAAACCCGCAGGTGGGCGACGTGTGGGCCTTTGGCGAGTGGTCGCGCGACGAGGTGCTGCGCCTGGCCGCGTGCCTGGAGGAGCACTTCCCACACCCCGTGGCGCGCGCGGTGGTAAACAAGGCCGCCGAGGAGCACCTCAACCACCGCGAGCTGCATACCGAGGTCTCCTACATCAAGGCGCACGGCATCGTCTCGACCTTTGAGGGCAAACGGGTACTCATAGGCAGCGCGCACTTTGTCTTCGAGGACGAGGGCGTGGTTGCGGCCACCGGTATGCGGGAGGGCATCGAGCAGGAGGCGGGGCGCTCGTCTCTGCTGTACCTGGCTGCCGATGGCCACTTGGTGGGTGCGCTCTCCATCGAGGACCCGGTGAAGCCTCGCGCCGTCAACGCCCTGGACGACCTGCGTGCGCTGGGCTTCGAGCGTATTATCATGCTTACCGGCGATACCCATTCCACGGCAGAGCGTATTGCCCAGAAGGTTGGGATCACCGAGGTTCACGCCAACCTGCTGCCGGAGGACAAGCACGCGATCCTGGCCGGCCTCAAGGCAGAGGGACACACGATTGTGATGGTGGGCGACGGCATCAACGACGCGCCGGCGTTGAGCCTTGCCGACGTGGGCATCGCCATGGCCAGCGGCGCGGCTATTGCCCGCGAGGTGGCCGACGTCACGCTGGCAAGCAGCGACCTGTTCGCCTTGGCCGACCTACGCCGCCTGAGCGCCCATTTGCTGCGCCGCATGGACACGTCCTACACCCTCACGATGGTGCTCAACACCGCACTGCTTGCCCTGGGTATAAGCGGCATCATGGCCCCCGCGACTTCGTCACTGCT
>JAITNB010000077.1 GCA_031290695.1 Coriobacteriales bacterium
AGGCGGGGTATCATGAAGATGCTTACGAGGATGCTGCATCCCAGCGTGAACACGGCGGCGAGTGCAAAGCTCGCAGGCTCGATTATGCGGCCGAACATGATCTCGTTCACTTCAACGGAATCCATGATGTAGCCGTGTAGGAAGATCCCAACCACAAGGCCCAGGAGCATACCTATGGCCGTTAACGCAAAGGTCTCGCGAAACACATAGAAGAAGACCTCCCGCGAGAAGAAGCCCAGGACCTTCAAGGTGGCCAATTCCCGCATACGCTCGGTGATATTGATGGTGATGAGGTTGTAGAGCACAACAAACGCGAGCACGGCGGCGGCAAGGATCATGAGCCATACCACCGACGACATGTTCGTCACCGCCTTGTCAAGGACCTCCTGCAACGTTGAGACCGGGAGAACCAGCGCGACATTCTGGGTTGACAGCAGGTTGGTCATCAGTGCGTCCAGGTCTTCCGGGGGAAGGTCGGTATCCAAGACGACCGAGCTGAACAGTGGCGGGGTGCCAAAGAGCCTCTCATAGGAAGCGGGTGAGAGGTAGAGGTAGTTGTACACGTAGTTCTCCATCACCCCGGCGACCGCAATCTCCTTGGGGGCCTCGCCGGGCAGCCCAAAGGCCACGGTGTCCCCAACGCCAACACCCAGGGCCTTGGCTAGGCGCTCTGTGAGGATGGCCGCAGGTGCGGCGGCGTCTGCGGGAGGAAACGAGATGGGGACATGGCCTATGCGTTGCCTAAAGGTCGTGAAACGGTTAAAGCCGGGCGCCTGTTCGGGGACGTAGAGGTAGGTAACCAGGCCGTTGTTGTTGCGGTCGCCGGCCATGACATCCACGGCGGTTAGGTAGGCATAGGCCGTGTCATACGCGGCAAGCTCCTGGTTCAGCGCAGTATCCGCGGTACTGCTCGAAGGCACCGTGAGCATGATCGTCGCCTTTGCGTGCGAGATGTCGCCGTACTGTAGCCCAACGACGCTCCTCATGGAGTCCTGAATGCCAAACCCTGCTACGAGGATGGCCGTACAGCCCGCAACGCCCACAACCGTCATGATAAACCGGCTCTTATATCTAAACAGGTTGCGAACGGTCACCTTTTGGCTAAACCGTAACAGCCGCCACACAAAGCCGATGCGCTCAAGGAACACTCTCCTGCCTGGCTTGGGGGCCTGAGGCCGCATCAGCACTGTCGCATTGCTCCGCAAGGTCCTCCTGCAAGCGACCGACGTGGCCGCGACAACGGCTACCAAGCCGCCGCACAGCCCGATGACACAGGGCAGCGGGGTAATGGCCAGCTCAAAGGCACCCATGTGATACATGGTCGAATACGTGCTCCAGATAGCCTGGGGGAAGATGGCAAGACCGAGTATGACCCCTACGGCCCCGCCCAACACGCCAATCGACCAGGCATAGAACCGATAGGTGCTCATGATGGCTCCACGGGTATATCCCAGGGCCTTGAGCGTCCCTATCTGGGTTCGATGCTCCTCGACCAGGCGCGTCATCGCCGTGAGCCCAACCAGTGCCGCAAGGAGGAAGAAGAACCAGGGCAGGATGAGGGATACCCGCTCGATGCGGTCAGCGTCTGACTTGAACCCGGTATAGCCGGGAAACTCGTCCCGGTCCTGAATAAACCACTCGGGCAGCGCCAGCGCATCCAGCTCGTCGTGGGCGGCCTGTATCTCCTCTGCGGCCTGGCCAAAGGCGTCGTTTGCACCCGAGACTTCGTCGTTGTAGTCCGCGATTCCCTGGTTGAGCGCCTCCCTGTTCCTGGCAAGTTCGGCAGCAAACGCGCTGAGTTGGCGCTCGCCGTCTGCCGCCTGTTGCGCAGCAGACTCGAGTCGCACCACTCCTGCCGCATAGGCGGCCTCACCGTTGGCCAGTTCTTGTGCACTCGCAGCGACTTGAACCTCGCCAGCGGCGACCTGCTGCCCGATGCTGGCGACTTGGGCCTCCAGCTGGGCAATCTGATACTGGAGTGATGCCAGGGCAGCCGGATCCGTCTCAATAGCCGCCAGCCCCCGCAGGGCGATAATCTGCTCCTGCAGCGCCCTCATGGCCTCTCTGGCCCTGTCCAGGTCGCCCTGAGCAGACTCCATCTGCTGCCTGCCCGTATCAAGCTCAAGACGTGCCGCTTGAAGCTGGGACCGTGAGGCCTGCAGCTCTGTTACCGACCTCTCCCAGGCTACATGGTATTGCTTATAGGTCGCCTCTGCCTGTTCGAGGGTGGTGCGGTTGCTGATGAGGTCCTGGTATGCCTGTTCCAGCTCGTCATGGGCGGTAGCCTTCTCACTGCTCAATTCGCTCTGGGCGTCGTCGATCTCGCCTGCTGCATCCTCGTTGATCTCGTCAAGACGGGCCTGCGCCCGCTCCTGCACAAAGGCCTCCAGGCTCACGCGCGCCTCTTCGATGGCCGCCTGGTACTGTGTTGAGAAGGCAGACACCCCGCTGGTCGTCGCAAGCCTGATGTTCAACACCGTAAAATAGTCACTTGAAAAAGCAGATTCTGGGAGATAGACGAACGAGCTGACCCGTCCACTCCCGATGCTGGTATTGCCCCGTTCGTATGCGCTATAGAGCGAGGATTGCACCGTTCCAACAACGGTGAACGTCCGTTGTGACAACAGGCCCAGGGTGTCGCTCCCATTATCCTCGGTTACCAGGATGTGGTCGCCCAGGGCAATGGTCGCGGCATCATCTATAACACACTCGTCTGGAGCTTGCGGCATACGGCCTGCGGTTACGACAATCTGGGTGAGGCCGCCTTCTTGCGGCAAGCTATGGAACGCAAAGACATACAAGGCCTCGTCAACCGTTCCAACAAGGTCGGCCGCATACTCCCCGCTGGCCTGCGCCACTTCTGGCAGCGCGGCGGCGGCCCGCACGTCATCATCAGTGATGCCAAAGTCGCAGAGGAGCCTAAAGTCTGCCAGCTTGCGCTCTTTAAAATACGTGTCTGCCGTCTTTTGCATACTGGGGGCCGCAGACTGTAGGCCGGTGAAGAACCCCGCCCCCAGCACGATGATGAGGAAAAGGGCTATAAAGCGCCCGGGGGTCTTGAGCAGCACACGAAACATGACCTTGCGCAAGGCCCGTGTCACGTTGTGCTCTCCTCGCTCACTATGGAGGCATCGTTTGTCGTTACACGTTCTACAGCACCATTGCGTATGGAGATGACCTTGTCGGCCATCTGGGTGATGGCCTCGTTGTGTGTGATGAGGATGATCGTCATCTTTGTTCTACGATTTGCTGCCTTGAGAAGCTTCAATATCTGGTTTCCCGTCTTCTCATCAAGGGCGCCTGTTGGCTCATCGCATAACAGGAGTTTGGGGTTCTTGGCCAGCGCGCGCGCAATGGCAACCCGCTGTTGCTCGCCGCCCGAGAGTTGCGAAGGGAAGTTGTTCATGCGGTGCGAGAGTTTAACGGCCGCCAATACATCCTTAGGCTTGAACGGATTACGGCTGATCTCAGACGCCAGCTCGACATTCTCCAAGGCGGTGAGGTTTTGCACCAGGTTATAGAACTGGAACACAAATCCAACGGCATGGCGCCGGTAGGCAGTGAGCTTATGCTCGTTGAACTTCGAGACTTCGTTGTCCGCGACGACCACCCGCCCCGTGGTGCAGCGGTCAATGCCGCCGAGGATGTTAAGCGCCGTGGTCTTGCCGGCGCCAGATGGCCCCACAATCACACAGAACTCCCCTTTTTGCACCGTAAAAGACGCATCTTGGAGAGCGGTAGTCTTGACTTCACCTGAGCGATAGACCTTCGATACGTCCTCAAACGTTATATAGTCAGACATCGCCTCACCTCGCTGATAGCTTCCTGTACGCTCATGTTGGCTGTTTAAAGAACTCCTGCAGCTTCTCGCAGACCCAGTACGGTACCAGTATAGGGAGGTTATGGTCACCGTCAGTGGTGAGCAGCTCGGCCTGTGGGATGCGCCGCGCCAGCTCTTGGCCCGTTGTGAGAAGACTCGATTGATTACCATACATGAGAAGCGTCGATGCTGCAAGCTGCTCAAGGGGAAGCCGCTCCAGGTACGCGTACCCATCCCGCAGGGCAGCGGCAAGCAGGCCGTCATCGAACAACCGGTGCCATTTCTCCCTAACTTGGCGCTTCTTCGAGTCGGAGAGGAAGAAGTCTGTCTCCGCCGAGTATTCCCGCAGCATATATTCGATGAGCCCATCATCCGTGCCGCTGGCACCAAGGCGCTCGATCTCAGGCTCGTTAAGCATCGGTGTGTCGATAAGGACAAGGCGACGTACCGCCTCGGGGTGTGTGACTGCGGTATAAAGCGCAGCGGTCCCCCCATAACTGTATGCCACTATGTCGGCCTGCGTGATGCCCAGTGAGTCCATGAGCGCAAGCAGGTCTGCTGACAGGATCTCCAGGGTATAGCCTTCGTCACGGCACTCGCTCGTACCATGGCCGCGCAGGTCATAGAGCACTACGTGATGGTCCTTCGCAAGTTCAGGCGCTATGATAAAGTAGTACAACGAAAGATTGGAGAACAGGCCATGGATCATGATAAGGGGAGGGGCATCCTCAGGGCCCATCTCGATGACGTTGACCTGTGCTCCCCCAATCAGGCGCAGTCCCATCAGAGGCCGTTATCTATGAGGTCTGCCACATCACCAACCGTCAAGCTTATCAGTGACTCCAAGGGCCGGTGTGAGAGCCATGTCACAAAATCAACCTGATCGCCAAAACGTTCGTGGACCTTCTCAGAAAATGAGACGATTTGGATGCTGTCCATTTCTAAGTCATTAGAAAAGGTGGAGTCCCTGCGAATTCCAACGATCTGAGCGACATCGGGCCCAATCAGCTCGGTGATTATCGCCTGTAGGCCTGAGAATGTATCGCCTTGTGCGGTATCTGTTAGATTGTCCATCCTGCGATATGCTCCTTTCCAATATCCATTGTCTGTACCCGTACCTTTCCAACGGTCAACACGGTGCCGTCAACAGCGCATACCTCAAAGTTTTTTGGGTTGCCAAGAAGGCCGGTACCGGCCTGTTTGGCAACGGCCTCTTTGGCCACCCAGAACCGGATAGCCGCCTCGGGTTGCACCAGGGCCTCCATCAGGGCCCGCTCGCCCTCTGTGAATGCTGTCTCGAAGAAGCCCGCGGTCTTGTCCTCGATTTTCTCAATATCGACACCAACCGGTTGCGTGGACACCATAGCGACCGCCTCGTCTCCCTTGTGCGCAAGGGAGACGTGGAGTTGGCCCACCCGGTTGGCCCGGGGGCCGTACCCGCACACGGTTGGCCTACCACTGCTGTCATGGGAGCTGAGTAGCTCAATGGGAAACAGCATATCGCTCCCATCACGTGCCACATAGCTACGCACGGCATCCTTCAAGGCTATGCGGGCTGTTATATACTCCCGCCTGAGGTTTGTCGACTCCAATGCCAGGTAGTCTCCCCGTTCCATGCTGTTGAGGTAGCGCTTCTCAAGCAGGGTCAACACGTTGCTGCGTGAGCGGTTGGAGTACAAGAAGACACCAGGCGCGATTTCCTGTGCCAGCTTGTTGTACTGAGGCTTGAGCATCACGTACCAGACGGGCCGGTCATTGAGGAAGCGTTGGCATATGAAGTCGCGCGCCACACTCCACACCTTCCCGTTGCGCTTAAGGACCATGTCGCCGCTGATGGAGTCATCGGTCATGCGGGTCACGATGAGGGTATGCTCAAAGGTGCCATCCTGGTCGAAGAGGTCATCATAGAAGGCCAGTTCCTTGAGCCGTACCGGAAAGGAGATGGTGTTCTCTGTTTGGGTAAGGTGGAGGAATACCCCCAACTGCTGGCCCATGATGTCGAGCAGGGAACCCTTGCCTTCCTGTTTCTCGGTCAGGTTGGTTATGCCACGCTCACAGACCGAGAGCATCTTGGTGCTGGAGTGATACCGGGGGCCGTGGAAGGCATAGCCGTCATAAAGCTCCGCCGCCGTAGGGCACTCCATAATCTCCGCGCCTATGTTGATGTCTCCCGCATAGTCGGTGGGCGGTACCGGCCATTCATCAGCGAAGTTGAACTCTGCCTTGGCACGGCCCTCCAGTTCAAGGAGCAAGAGGTCAGGTGCTTTCCAGCTCCCCTTCACCGTGCCTTCAAAGGGCCGCTCGACGCCAACCCACTGGTATGCCGTCATCTTGCTAATCTTGACGAGCTTCCTGCCCAAAGCATGTTTGAGAGCTATCTCGGCCAGCAGCTCAATGGTCATCGTTAAGGGTACCACGGGGTTGAGGTCATCCTGATACGGCCAGTCAGCCGGTTGACGGACAATCGAGTGGTCCACCAGATAGGGGTATTCCTCATAGGTCAGGCGCAGGGGTTCCTCGAAGTCGGCCGGGGTTGCAGCAGCAGCCGGTGCCGTTGGGGGAAGGGGCGCCTGCGGGGTGGCCGGCACCACGCGGCTTGTGGGCGCAGGTGCAGCCGCCCTCTGCGACGGAACACCCTCGAAGAGCCGCAGCAGCTCGTCCTGAGACTGCATCGCCGCATGCATATTAGCGCTGGCAGCACTGAGCAACGGGTTGGTTGACCCGTCCTGCGCGGGCGGTGAAAACGCAAAGGCACCCGGCCCGCTGCTGCCGTAGCGCTCCGTCATGGCATCTTCAAGTTCGGGCAGCCCAACAAAGAGCGGGGCACCCATGGGCAGTATCATGAGACTGTGCTCGACCTGGTAGAGCGCCTTTACGCCCATGAAGTTGGGATCGACCTCCCGGCCCTCGATAAAGAGCAGGGCCATAACGCGCCGCAGTTGGTCGGCACCGTTGCGTGAGGCCACAGTTGAAGCAACAGCACCAAAGTCCCGGCCCTTCAAGGTGTCCTCGACAAAGCCCACCAGGGAGCCAAGGCTTAACTGGATAAAGACGCGGGCATCCTGCTCGTCGTAGAGCTTCTCGATAAGTTCGCGAAAATAGACCGGGCGCGTTAATTGGCTGTCCACCAGGCTCACATACTCCTCGTGGTTGGTGGGAACCGGCTCAAGCGTGGTGCCCGAGAATACCGGCACCCGTCCCTCGTGTACATGCACCTTCTCCAAAAACGCGCGGGATGGCCGGAGCATGTCTGAGAACAGGGGGGTATGGATACCGCCCAGGGACGGCAGTACGGTTGAGTAGATCTGTTCGCGCTCCAGCAGTTCCTGGAGGGCATCCCTTGCCGGCTTCTCGCCCGTGAGCAATATCTGGTTTGGGCAATTATCATTGGTCAGATACAGGCCGGGAATGCGCTCGCACCACTCGTTGACGGTCTCACGGCTCACGCCACTCACAGAGATGAGCGGGTATTTCTCGGTAATCTCCACATCCTCTGTTGCTTGGGAGGACAACTCGTTGTCATCATCGGTCATCCCGCCAAACGTCGTCGCATTCCACTCGCCGATACTGTGTCCGATATAGATGTCCGCGTCGAAGCCAAGTTTCTCAAGCCCCGTCTTGGCGAGCCATACCCGGTAGTAGACCTCGGAATGATGACGCCGTGTTACGTTGTTGCCGTCAGGAACCTCGTTCAACAACTCCTCCATGCGCGGAAGGCCACAGGTATCGCTTAACGTATCCATCTCGCACGTCTGGTCGGGATAGTAGCCCGGGAACATATAGACCGCCTTGCCACCAGCGCTCAACAGGGGCCGGTTTGAGAACCAGATGTCCAGACGGCCCTTCCAAGGCACGTCCTTCTCGACGACAGAGATTGCCTGCTCGATACGTTTGGCATCGGGATTGAAGATGATGAGCCGATAGGTGCCGCCGGTGTTGGTGTAGTCGCCCTTTTGTAGTTTGGCGATAAGTGCGTCCTTGTCGGTGGCGGAGACCATGAGCGTCTCGCCCAGATACGGTTTGTGCCGTGGCAGGGCAGGTGCCCCCACGGGCGGCTCATAGGCGGTTAAGATGGCATGGGAGTTGATGCCGCCAAAGCCAAAAGCGTTGACGCCGGCGACGAGGGGTATTTGCGTGCCATCCCAGGGCATGGGCTCCTGTGGGGGCATAAAGCGGCTCTCGTACATGGCAGGCATGGGTGTCTCGCAGTGCAGGGTAGGCGGTATCGTGCGGTGATAGAGGGCGAGTGCCGTCTTTATGACGCCTATCGTACCTGCCGATGGCATCGTATGCCCAATGTTTGACTTGATAGAGCCAACATAGGCCCGGGGATGGGTGTTGTCGCCAAAGAACTCCTTAAGTGTGGCGATCTCGGTCCTGTCACCAACGGGCGTTGCCGTCCCATGGGCTTCGATAAGCCCAAGTTCTTCCCGGTCCATGCCCGAGCGCTCCCAGGCGAGGCCCAGCACACGGGTCTGGCCTTTGACCGAGGTGACGGTCACATGCGTGCCGCTGCCGTCGCTGCATACGGCGGTCTCCTTGATAACGGCATAGATGCGGTCCTCGTCCTCCTGGGCCTTCTTGAGCGTCTTTAAGACGATGAACCCGCCGCCCTGGCCGATAAGCAGCCCATCGGCATCGGCACTAAACGGGGCGATCTGCCCCCGGTGCGACATGGCGCCCATAATGTCAAAGGCGCTCCAGAACATCGCGCTTTGTGCAGAGTGCATGCCTCCCGCAACCGCGATGTCAACCTGGCCGGTGCGCAACAGCGTCATCGACTGGTTGAGGGCCACAATCCCACTCGCACAGGCAGCGTCGACCGTATAGGCCGGGCCGTGCATGTCAAAGCGGTTGGCGACCAGCGAGGCGATGAGGTTGGGCATGGTGCCAATGACGGTGTCGCCCTGAAACCGGCCCTGGCGCAGCTGGTATGCCTTCTTGACCTTGTAGAGGTCGGCCTCCGTGAGCTGGGGCAGGGCGATCTTGAGCACCTCCGTTATCTGGTTGGCCACGCGTATTATCTCGGAGCAGCGCAGGGCGACCAGGCCCGAGAAGCTGCCCTTCCCGATGATGATGCTGCATTTTTGCAGCGGGATACCCTTCTCAAAGACACCGGCATCATGCAGGGCCATGTCAACGCCGGCAAGGGACATCAACTGGTCAGGCTCGACCCCGCTTGCGGCGATGGGCAGGATGCCGTAGCGCAGGGGGTCGACCTTGAATACTTTGCTAAACCCGCCCCGGTTGCAATAGAACCGGTCGACATCCTCGCCAATGCCGTCAAAGTATTCAGGCTCTATAACGTCGTGGGGGACTTCGGTGATAAAATCGACACCCTGTGAGATGCCCTGCCAAAACTCATCTATGCTCTCGCCCGCTGGACAAAAGACCGAAAGCCCCACAATGGCGATGTCGTTATCGTTGTAGTGCATGTAGCTACTCCTATGCTCAGTTCAGGGCCATTGAGATAAAGCCCTGCAACTCCTTCTCATCTCCACCAATCGCAAGTACAACGGGTGTGTCGCCAGCAACAATCTCATGTACAAAGAAGTCCGCGCCCTTGTCAAGCCGCAAGAACGAGATGCCCTTCTTCTGGAATTCCCGCTCAAGGCCGGCGTTGACCATGCCGGCGCCCATCCATGGTCCCCAGCCAAAGGCAATTGCCCGTACCTGCGGCGCCTTGACGGCGAGGATACGGGCGAAGGAGTCCATAACACTGTTGCCAGCAGCATAGTCGCTTTGACCGGCATTGCCAAACGCCGAGGACATGCTAGAGAACATCACCAGCAGCTTGAGGTTGGGCAGGAGCGTCTCCACGATGACCTTGAGGGGGGCAGCCTTGGTGTTATAGACCCGCTCAAAGGACGCAACCTCCTTGTCGCGGAAGAGCTTGTCTTCCAGGATGCCGGCCGCGTGGATGACGCCGTCGATGGTGCCATACTCTTCTTTGAGGCCCTCGATAAGGGTGCGCAGGGACTGCTCGTTGGTCACGTCGGCCACATGGTAGCTGGCGGTGGCCCCCGTCTCCTCGATGAGCGAGAGGGCCTTGGCTACCTGGTTGGTCTTGAAGACCCGCAGGGCCTTGGCCTCGACCTCACGGAGCGTCGTCGTATCCATGTCCTCTGTTCCAAGGAGGTATGCGCGTATCTCGTCGACGGTTGTGAGGTTGGCGTACTCGTCGCGCTCCACCTCGAGGTCCGAGCGGCCCACCAGGTGGTACTGGCAGGGATAGGCCGTAGCCAGGCGCGCGACCAGGGTTGGCGTGATGCCCTGGGCACCGCCCAGCACAATGACGTGTGAGTTGTTGTCAAGCTCCAGTTTCACCGGCTCGCCCTCCGACGCCACAAGCTCGCCGATCTGCGGCAAAAAGCTCAACCGCTCGGCATCCTTATAGAGGATCTCAGGGAAGGGCTGGGTGCTGCACAGCTCGTCCGCGACGATCTGCGGCAGCGTCGCGGTGTCCAGGGCGGCATAAAAGCTTACCGAGCCCAGGCGCTTGCCGGGATACTCATGAAACAGTGTCTTGATAAGGCCGTCAAAGCCCTCCAGCCTATCGACTGCGTCAAAGCCCTCCGCGTCGAGCAGGGCACCCGTGCTGTCATCGAACGTGAAGACGGCCTCCAGCTTCTTCATATCCGCCGCCTTAAGCAGCCTCACCAGGTCAAACGTCGTGTAATGATGGGGACTCGACGTGATATTCAAGACGATAAGGCCATCGCTGTCCTGCAGGCTTGGCTCATCTGCACCTATCAGTCGTACCGTGGCACCCTTGCCTTCAAGCTCCTTTGCTACAGCTGCGGCCACACCGTTGCCGTCATCGGTCACGGCGATCACCTTGCCCGTGATGAGTGCGGCGTCTGTTGGGCCAAGGGCGCGGGGCGTAAGCGTTGGGGTCATCCGTACGATAACATCTGTTTTCACCGGGCCAGAGGGAACCGCTGAGTCTGCTGCCACGGCAGTGACACCGGCAAAGCCGCGCGGTTGCTCAACGGTGGCGCCCGTATCTCTGTTGCCCAGCTCCACTATCCAGGTTATCTGCTCGTCAAGGGTCTTGATCGACACGAGCCTCTCAAAGAACTCGTCCATATCCTCGCCGTTGTCGGGGAAGGTCATGCGCTCGCTAAGGCTGCCGATTATCTCCATCTTCTTGATCGAGTCGATGCTCAGGTCGGCCTCCAGGTCGGCCTCAAGTGTAAGCATGTCTATGGGGTAGCCGGTCTTCTCGCTCACCACATCGATAACAATAGTGGTTATCTGCTCCC
>JAITNB010000018.1 GCA_031290695.1 Coriobacteriales bacterium
CTTCTTGATCGAGTCGATGCTCAGGTCGGCCTCCAGGTCGGCCTCAAGTGTAAGCATGTCTATGGGGTAGCCGGTCTTCTCGCTCACCACATCGATAACAATAGTGGTTATCTGCTCCCTTGAAAGCGACGAGATCTCCGGCAGCGTGTCATTGCCCGGGGCGCTTGCCTCTGCGACAACGATGGGCTCCTCCCTTACGATGGCAGCGGGCAGCACTGCGGCATTTGCCTGGGTGTAGGCAAATTGACGCGGGGCAGAGGTAGCGCGGGGGATAAGCTCGGGCTGTCCCAGGTAGCCCAACATCACATCGCGTTGGTCCTGGATAAGAGAGTTCATGTTGTCAAGGTAGGCTGCCATGATTGCCTCGACACTGTTGTTGGACTGGTACGCCCCCCATTGCCGCTCAGACGCAGGGAGGCTTGCCAACGGCTTGCCCGCGTGTGCGGGACGCTCACCCACCACCGGCTGGGCATCATACCCGCTCACGCTCCAAACGGTGCTCTTCTTCTCGTAACGTGCCGCGTCGTCGAGGTCTATAAGCTCGACATCCCGGCCTTCAAACAGGTTTTCCATTTTGATTTCCCTCCCGGTTGAGATATATTTTGCTATACCATTAAGCAAATAACTGATACCATCGGTGTTGCCACGCTCGGTTTGTATGACGGCGAAGTCCTTGCCTTTCAGGGTCTTGCCCGCAAGGCCGGTGAGTACCGCACCGGGCCCCGTCTCGACAAAGACGCGAACGCCGTCCTCATACATATGCTCGATTTCCTCGACAAAACGCACGGGTTTTACCAGGTGCTCGGCCAAACGCGCCTTAATCGCCGCTGGTGTGCGCGGATATGCCTTGGCGGTCGTGTTGGACCACACAGGCAGCGTAGGCTTCTTGACCGTGACGGCCTCCAGTACCTGGGCAAACCGTTCCTGGGCCCCTGCGAGGAGCGGGCTGTGAAACGCACAGGCGACGCTCAAGACATCAAAGGCGACCTTGGCCTCCTCCAGCCGCTTGAGGAAGCCCTCCATACCTGCGGTGCTTGCAGCCACCACCGTTTGTGTGGGCGCATTGAGGTTGACCGCCCAGACCTCGTCCTCATCGGCCAGCAGCTGGTCAAGGGCCTCCTTGCTGGTGTGGACGGCTGCCATACCGCCCGCGTCATCGCCAACCGCGTCCAAAATCGACAGCGCCCTGTTATGGCTCAGGCCCACCAGCGCGTCCTGGTCAAGCGCTCCCGCAAAGCACAGCGCGGGAAGCTCGCCATAGCTGTGGCCTGCCACCACATCGGCCTCGATGCCCAGGTTGCGCAACAGCTCGGCGATGGCCAGGTCGACGATTCCCAACGCAGGCTGCGCATTGCGGGTATCGGTGAGCTCTGCCCGTTGGGTCTTCCTGGCGTCGTCGGTAAAGACGGCATTGGGGAATATCAGGCCCTCATACTCGGGGTGTGCGTCAAGCAGGGTACGCATCTGTTTGAAGACGACAAAGAGGTCGGCTGCCATATTCACACGCTGGCTTCCCTGCCCTGGAAAGAGGAAGGCAACCTTGCCCTCAAGCGGCCTGAGCACGTGGACCAATTTGTCGTCCTGGTTGTCCAAAGTCGCGCCAAGGTGCTGTAACAGCTCAGGCCAGCTCCCTGCAGTAAGGGCGTACTGAACCGGCTTCTGGCTGTAGCGCGAGAGGCTGTAGGCGATGTCCTTGAGCTTGAGCTTGTTGTTCGCACCATGAAGGCGCCCGACCTTGTCCATAAGCTCTTGGGCCTCCTGCGGGGTGTCGCCGCGAAACACAAACAGCTCGCTTGGCCAGACCGCCAGGGGGATCGCCGGCGTGGACGCCTCGTAGTTTTGGAGAACCGCGTGAAAGTTGGCGCCTCCAAACCCAAACCCGCTCACCGCCGCTATACGCTGATCCTGGTGCCAGAGGCCGGCCTTTTGCGTCTTGAAGGCAAAGGGGCTGCTCTTGGAATACGCGTCGTTTGGGTTGACCAGGTTGAGGGTTGGGGGCAAAAGCCCGTGCTGCACGCAGAGGGCGGTCTTGATAAGGCTCGCAACCCCAGCGGCGCATTTGGTATGGCCAATCTGGGTCTTGACCGAGCCGAGGTGTGCCTGCGCCGGCTTGGCGCCCGCATCGAGGAACACGTCGGTCAAGGCGCTAAGCTCGATGCGGTCGCCCACCACGGTGCCCGTGCCATGGGCCTCGACAAGCCCCACCTGCGTGGGCGAGATGCCGGCGTTGTGGTAGGCGCGCTGCAGGGCCTTGACCTGGCCGCGCTTGCTGGGCGCGGTAAGCCCAAGGCTCCTGCCGTCGCTGCTGCCGCCGGTGCCTTTGACTACCGCGTATATCTTATTGCCGTCGTTCACGGCATCCTCAAGCCGCTTGAGGATCACTACGCCAACGCCTTCGCCTAAGGCGATGCCGTCGGCATCGGCGTCAAACGTGGAACAGCGGCCCTTGTGCGAGAGCGCATAGGTGCTGGCAAACATAAGGAAGTCGGTAATGCCGTTATGGAGGTCTGCGCCACCGAGCACCACCATATTCGATGAGCCTGAGGCGAGCTGGCCAACGGCGATCTCCAGCGCAGCCAATGACGAGGCACAGGCCGCGTCGACAACGAAGTTACGCCCGCCGGTGTTGAGGCGGTTGGATATGCGCCCAGCGATGACGTTGGAGAGCACGCCGGGAAACGAGTCCTCGGTGAGTACCGGCAGTATCCCCGCAATCTGCGCTGGCAGCTCGCCAAAGAACTGTGTGAAGCCGGCCCTGGTGCCAAAGGCTGCCGACAATTCCCCCGTACCCTGCGCACCAAAGATAACAGAGGTGTCGTCAAGGTCCACCTTGGCAAGGTCGGTGTACCCCGCGTCTGCCAGGGCCCGCTTGGCAACCAACAGGCTCAACAGCTGCACCGGCTCGATGGAGGCAAGGGAGTTGGGGGTGATGCCAAACTCAAAGGCATCGAAGTCTATCGCACCCAGGAAGCCGCCCCATTTGGAGGGTACGTGGTCGGTATCGGGAACGTCGGGGTCGTAGAACAACGTAGGCTCCCAGCGCTCCGCGTCGACCTCGGACATCGAGTTCTTGCCACAGAGGATATTGCGCCAATACTCGTCAACATTCTCCGCATCAGGAAAGATGCCTTCCATGCCCACGATGGCTTTATCGACCGCATGGCCCGTGTCGTACTTTGTTGGGAAGGGCTTAAGCTTGCTGATGAGTGCGCGGCTCTTCACACTGAGGTCTTTATGGATCGCCGGTATGGTTGTTGACGTGTGTATGATCGAGGTGACGGCGCCCGTCATGAACAGGCCGCCCTCGACCTGCTCTGCAGCAGTAAGCTCCTTAAGCTCGCTGCCCTGGCGCTCGACCCCTTTGGCAGCAACGCGCAAGCGGCCCAGGTTGAGCTCCTCCAGCTTCATCAAGAGCTCTTGGCCCTGCACGCCCTCCTTGTGTAGACGCGCCTTCTCGCTTAAGAAGTAGTCGGTAAAGGGCGACGAGACAGAGCGCGTCTCCTGCCCAGCACCCGATTTGAGCAGCACCGTATAATCCTTCTCGATGACCAGCCGGCGATACTCCTCGGTGATGGCACCGCTACTGACGATCTCGTTCGAGTAGAGGTAGGCCGTACCTGCCAGCACGCCTACGTTCACGTCACGGGCGGTCAAAGGCGCTGCCATGATGCTCACAAAGGCGGCCGAGTGCGCATCGTGGATGCCCCCGGCAAAGAACACGCTTAAGGCAGCCTTGTCGTCTGCGCGCAACAGGCGGTTGATTTGCTTCTCCCAGAGGACCGTCGAGTACAGCGGGCCCACATGCCCCCCGCTCTCGCGGCCCTCAAAGATAAAGCAGCGGGCACCTTCTTTGAGGAACATATCCAAAAGGCCGGCGGCCGGCACGTGCAAGAAGACCTTGATGCCCGCGTCCTCAAAAACACGTGCCTGGGCAGGACGGCCTCCCGCGATAAGCACGACCGGGGGCTTTGCCTCCAATATAAGCTTGGTTTGTTCCTCGACTATCTTAGGGAAGGTGAACCCCAAAATGCCCGCTCCCCAGGGCTTGCCCGCCAACAGCTCAGACGTTGCCGTAAGGGCCTTTTGGGCAGCAGGGCCAACCATCATGCTCATTGCCAGGAAGGGCAGGCCGCCGCCCTTTGCCACACTGTTCAAGAACTCCGGCACATCGCTTATGCGCGCCATCGGCCCCTGTGCGATGGGATAGGTTGTACCCAGCATCGTGGCCATGTTATTGCCCGGGCCCAGGACGTTACGCTCGCGTGCCAGCTCAAGATGCGAGAACGCCGCTTGCTCGATTGCCCGCACCAGGTGCCGCAACCTGCCATATTCCTGCACATAGTCAACGGCAAGGATGACGTCCTGGCCCAGAGGCAGGTAGGCATCCTCGTCGCTTGCGTCCATCGCGGCAAACAGGTCGTCACGCGTTGCGTCCTCATCAAGCTCCGGTGCCCCAGGGCGGGTATAGTAGCGATACTCCCCGCACCTCTTTATCTCGCTCCCGTTAAGGTGCTCGAGGGTACGCCTCAGGCCATCCGCAGTGCCACATTCGGGCATAAGGGCAACCTGGGAGTCCAGGATAACCCCTTGTGCGCCCAATGCCAGGTACGCCGCAGCGGTATGGACACCAACACCACCCTGGACATACAGCGCAACGCCGGCCTTAGCGCAGCGCTCGCTCAGGTACTGAAACAGGATGAACGACGACTCCTCGCCGCACAAGCCAGCACCTTCGCTGCCCTTGATGATAAGGGCGGCGGCCTTCTTCTTCAAGGCCTGCCCGGCCTCCGCAACCGAGTGCACCTGCCACACTGTTTGGGCGCCAGCTGCCTTGGGGGGGCGTACCCCAAACGGGGCCACGATCGTCGCGACCTGCTTGGGCAAGCGTAGGCCCTCCATCGACCCGTCCGTAACGGCAACGCCAAACGAGCGCTCGGGCAGCAATGCCAGCTCCTGCAACGCTTCTTGGGCTTTTGCGAGGTCACGCCCAAGGTGTAGCACGGGGAACACACCTGCGGCATATGACGCCCTGACCAGCCCCGTGTCAGGTGTCTCAAAGGGCGAAACAATCCATAATTTGGCTTTCACTGATAAACCATCTCCTGTTCGTTGAGCTTTTTGATTGAAAACAGTCCAATAGCGTCCATAAACCAATAGTCTCTTTAGTTGAACTTACGAAATCGCTGGTACCGGTGTTCCAGCAATGTTTGGGTGTCAAGGGCGTTGAGCTCTTCAAGCGACGAGCGGATGACGGCGCGTATGCCGTCAAAGGCGGCTTGTGGGTTTGCCGTAATCCCCTCTTCTGGCTCGGGGATAATCCCGTCTATCATATCAAAGCCTTTCAGATCCTGCGCGGTGAGCTTCATGACGTCACAGGCTTCGTTGGCACGCCTGGCATCCTTCCAGAGTATACTGGCAAAGCCTTCCGGCGAGAGTATCGAATAGATGGCGTGTTCAAGCATGTAGATACGGTCGGCCACGCTCAGGGCCAGGGCACCCCCCGACCCGCCTTCTCCGGTAACGATGGTTATAACAGGGGTTTCAAGCCCACTCAGGATATAGAGGCATTGCGCTATGGCCTCGCCCTGCCCGCGCTCCTCGGCACCCTTGCCTGGATACGCGCCCGGCGTGTCAACAAAGGTGATGACGGGACGATGGAACTTCTGGGCCTGTTTGACCACGCGGGCGAACTTGCGATAGCCCTCGGGGTTGGGCATACCAAAATTAGAGGCCAGGTTCTGCTCAAGGTTCGCGCCTTTAACATGCCCGGCCACCGTCACCGGGACACCCTCGAAGTGGGCTATGCCACACAGGAGCGCCCGGTCTTCTCCAAAACACCGGTCGCCGTGTATCTCAAAGAAGTCGTCAAACAGGCCGTCGATGAAGTTTCGTGCGTGGGGACGCTTGAAGTCCCGTACGATTTTGACCTTTTCTTGAGGAGACTTCACACAGACGGTTGGATCGGGGGTCATGCGCAAACCTCGTCATGCAGTGCCAGCAGGGACATGAGCGTTGTACGCATCTGGTCGCGGGGAACGATGGCGTCAACAAAGCCGTGCTCAAGCTGAAACTCGGCACGCTGAAAGCCCTCGGGGAGCTTGTCGCCGATGGTCTGCTCGATAACCCGTGGTCCAGCGAATCCGATAAGGGCGTTTGGCTCGGCCAGGATGATGTCGCCCAGTGACGCAAAGCTGGCGGTGACGCCGCCCGTTGTTGGATGGGTGAGCACGCTGATATACAGGCCGCCGCTTTCTGAGAACCTGCGGATAGCGGCCGAGGTCTTTGCCATCTGCATCAGCGAAAACATGCCCTCTTGCATACGGGCCCCGCCGCTGGAGCTGAATATGACCAGCGGCAATTTGACGCAGGTAGCATATTCGACGGCACGGCATACGGCCTCGCCTACCGCAACGCCCATCGAGCCCATCATGAAGTCGGTTATAAGCTCAACGCACACAACACTGCGGGCGCCTATCTCCCCTTCCTTGCACACAAACGCCTCTTTATGGCCGCATTGTATGGTTTGAGACGCTACCTTTTCCTTATACCCCGGAAACTCCAAAGGGTCGTGTGGCCCTATGTCCGCAAAGAGACGTGTGCCAGAATAGGGGTCAAGCACCTCGTCTATATGGTGTTCGTATCTATGCGGCTTTTTGGGAACTGTCGTACCGTACGCAACTTCGCTTTGTTGCACAGGTGCAACAAATACGGCTTCCCTCTTCATCAAACCCCCTCTTTGTTCGTGCCTTTATTCGCGATGAGCTGTCTCTGCAGCAATCCTTCTTGATACTTTTTGGGGAACGCTGTTGGTTATTATCAGGCAAACAAACTTGAGTGTCAATAGATGCAAAATTGAGAGCACAACAGTAACATAACTAATGGTGAGAGGTAGGTTGGCTGACACTTGAGGGCTTGCCAGTTCGGTAGCGACATATCCCTTTATCGGCAGCACATCCTCCTTCCATCCCTGCAAGCAGAGTTTCAGAGCGGTGGTGGCCAGTTGCAGAAAGTACAAACCGAAGTAGCAGGTTGTGCTGGTAACACAAAACCGCCCTCGTAGGGGCGGCTCATTTACTAAGAGGCGTGCTCCTTTGACAACCCTTTCGCGTCGCCCGGCCTCGCCTATAGACAATATAGCACCCCTACAGCTTAATTTCAATGACAATTTCTGCCTTGGTTATCATCAGCAGCCTGTAGATGGATTTCTTGACGATGACTTGTTTTCTCAGTTCAGATTCAATATAGGCATCGCTCAACTTGGAACGTCTGGCATCAAGGATGATGTTTGGCGATTGAGTTTTAGCATTGCTCAGCTTGTCTCGGATGTTTCGCTTGGAGTTACCTTTGGGCGACTTGACCTCCCATTGCAAAGCCCGCATCACAAAATCTGGTGTCTTGTGCTTGTAGCCATCCAGAGGCTTTAAGAACTCAATAGCACAGTTGTAGTGGCGGGCAAGTATCCAAGCAGCAGATACCTCGTGAGGCTCTGGAGGGGGCTGGATGCTCTCCAAGATTACAACCTCTGCTTTGTCCCGCTTTTTCTTCATACCGTCCTGACTTAATCCAGTTTTGTTTCAAGACAGTATAGCCGACTGTAATGCCAATAAAAGATGGATACTGGCTAGCTTTCACACAATCTGTTCCTCTTGAAAGTTGTGACACCTTGGGATAGTCCCGCCTTACGAGCGGTTCATAGAAGAAGGGATGCCTTACCGTGCGCCCACCAATGTTACGAGTTCGTCGAGGGTCTTTTTGCCAAAGTGGAGGTCTTTGTCGTTTATCACGAGGGCGGGGACACTCATGATGGTGTACTGGTTCTTGAAGCTGGGAAAGTGGGCGACGTCTATCATCTCGGCCTCGATATGGGGGTTGTTGAGCGCCATGAGCTGCGTGGCGGCCACGACGTCGGGGCAGAGCGTGCAGGAGAGCGAGACGCCTATCTTGAGGTTGACCTTCCCGTCGATTGCGCGTATGCGCGTGAGGAGCGCTTCGTCAACCGTTTGGCCGGGGCCGGCGGCGTTGTAGAGGGCGAGGATGAACGAGTTGATCTCATGGCCGGCCGGCACGCCGTGAAACTGCACGCCTGTGTACGCCCCGTTTGCGTCCATCACGGCGAAGGTGGGGTATAGCGTGGCATTGATTGCGGCCTCGCGTGCAGGGTCTGAGCCTTTGCGCAGGTACTCGACCTTGACCTTACCCGTGAGCGTCGAGAACTCGGAGAGAAACGCGCGCACCTCGCGGTCAAGTCCCTCATCACCGTCAAACACTGCCAGCAGCCCAACGGTACGCTCGAAACGCTCCAGGATGGGGGCGAGCTGCTCCCGCAGCGCGTCGTCGAAGAAGGCGCCAACAGCCTGCGGCGCATGAGGGCTGGCCGCGGCGCCAGCCACAAGGGATGGCACGGCGGGGCAGGTCGCGGTGGCAGACTGGGGCGCGGCATCCGTCGCAGTGGCAGCCGCGGTGCCGGCCGCAGCACCCGCCGCGGTGCCAGCCACAACACCAGCCACAACATCCGTCACGGCACCCGTCCCAGCACCCATCCCAGCACCAGCCGCACCAACGGGCGTCTCATCATCTTCGCCCGACACTTCCGACAGCCCTAACGCCACGCGTTTATCCGCAAGGTACTTTTCTGCGTTAGTGGCGGCGATGGCGCCGTCGGCCACGGCAGTAACGAGTTGACGGAGCTCCTTGGTGCGGATGTCGCCGGCGGCATAGATGCCGTCGACGTTGGTGCGCATACCTTCGTCGGTGAGGATGTAGCCCTGCTTGTTGACCTCGAGCTCGTGGGCGTACTCGGTGCTTTGGGGGGTGTAGCCGGCGAAGACGAAGACGCCAAAGGTCTCGGTGGGCGTTGGCACGTCGTAGCGCCAGG
>JAITNB010000023.1 GCA_031290695.1 Coriobacteriales bacterium
TTCGAATATTTCCGGCTTAGGGCCGCAGCGAGCTTTTCTGGATTTCCCCACTTAATCTCAAAACCGTTCGGCTTCGGAGGATTGGCATCGACTTCCTCCATCTGCTCTATCAGCCTGTCCACCATCTCGTCATTAAAGACAACGGCCCGCCCAATGCTTGAAGTTGCCATGGCCAACCTCCTTTCTCTGCCAGAATCCCATGTGCACATCATACCACACACCTGCCTTCTGGTAATCAGAGTTGGATGTGGTCATTTAAGCGTCATTTAAGCAACTTCCAATAGGCTCTCGTCATCCATTGCAGATTGTCTGCTCACATCCGAACTACGTTTTGCCATATAGCTCATCGCATCAGACTCAGCCATGAAATCAGTGATGTCAAAACTATTTGCGCAATTCGCAAGCCACGGACAAGCAGCCATAAGGTCGTCTATTATCACATACACCTCCGCATAACTGAGGCGCTCGATGGACACATAGCCCGACCATTGCTTATGCTCAAACCCGTTCCGCTCCAAAAAGCGTTTGATTCTTGAGTAGGCGGCTTGTCTTTTGTTTGCCCCAAACTCAGCAATCAGCCTATGTGTATCTAAGTCAAAATTGACCGATTTTCGCCGTTTTGGTGATGCCATATTCAGGCGCTTGCCTGCATTCGCTCGCGGCAAAACTCCTTAAAGTCCTCAACCGCAAAGTCATTGGGGTCATCGGAGGCATCGCTGTTAAAGTACAGCCAAGTGTTGACGTTATCCACAAACCAGTTTTTCTTTCTAAATGTGTTGAAGGCGAGGCCAAAGTATGAAAAATCGGTTTTGTTGCCCGAGCCCAGATAAAAACCGTTTGCAGCTTTGGCAAAACCCAAGTCTAAAACCATGTAGTTGTCAATGGTGGCCTGAATCTTTGCTGGGCTGTATTTGCCATCGCGCCGCAGCTTATCATCATCCATCACTATCTGCATTTTTATCATCACAAAACCTGCTTTCAACTCTTGAGTAGATGTGTTCAGAATAGCATAATGCACCAACACGTGCATCTGTTCTCATTGCCGAATTCAATCAGGAATCAGTCGTCTCATCGTTGGGTTCCTCGGTCTCTGCCGGCTCGTCAGGGGGCTCCTCGGCCTCTGTCATCAGCTCATCCAGCGAGGGGATGTCCTCAAGGGCGAACGTGCTGGCAGGCCAGCCTCTCTGCGTGGCGGCGATTGCGGCGCGGTAGCGATGGCGTAGGTCGAAAACGATGTCGAGGACGACGGCGAGGGCGCAGGCGGCGGCAAGGGCCATCATTATCGACTCCAGTGTGGGCGGCAAGAAAGGAGCGGTGCCCTGCCCGGCAGCGGGCACGGGCGTTACCGCTGGGACAGGCTCGTTCCCGCCGGGGGCACCTGCCTCCAAAGGCATCGGCGCTATCGCGCCTGTCTTCGCCGTAAGGTCCAGCGAGGACAACGCGCGGGCGTGGGTGCCCGTGACCTTAAACGACACAGAGCCGTCCTGTACGGCAAGCTCGAAGGCCTCCAGGCCATAGGCTCCGCTTCGCTCGTCAAAGGAGAACAGGGAGAGGCTGGTCCCCTCGAAGTTGGCGGGGAGCGCCACGCTGAGCCGTGCGGGCAGGGGCAGCTCGCCTTCATGGGAGAACGCGAGCATGAGCGTGTCGGGCGCACCGGAGCCGTCGGCATCCCCCACCGTCAGGACGATGCCCAAGTCAAGCGAGGTCAGCCTTGCCGCCTCTTGCTTCGATATGTCCAGCCCGTTGAAGATCCAGGTATAACCGGGCTGCCCCGCTGTGCCTCCGTTCCAAAAGATCACCGTCTCATCGGTTCCCGCCACGGCGCGCAGGTCGTCGGCAGCCTGGGCAGGGGCATCGTCGGGAGCGTCCAGGGCAGAAACGGCGCTGTATTCTCCGCCGCCATAACCGTCAACTTGGGCAGGGGCATCGTCAGAGGCGGCCAGCGCAGGGCGCGCAAAGGCCAGCGCGAGCACAAGGATTAGCAGACACAGCGACAGGCAGCTGAGAAACACCCTCTTATGAGCAACTGCCACACATGCCACCGCCCGCGCTCCTTCACTTCGCCTCGCTGTCTTGTGTATGGGCAGATATGCCGTTGATGGGTTATTTGTATGATGTGGCAAATAATCCATCCTCAGGGCAATGCCTGCCGCGAAGTCTACACCAAGGCACACCGGCGCGCAAGGAGAAGACGAGGCGCGAGTGAGTCGATAATTACACACAATTTGCGCAATATCCCTGCCACAAACCCCTTTCTCGTACTATGATGGTGGCACACAAAATCACGAGGACGGGAGACGGTATGTTTTGTATGAAGTGTGGCACCCAACTTCCCAACGAGGGGATGTTCTGCCCAAACTGCGGCACAAAGAACGAAGTGCCAGAACCCGCGCTTATCCCGTCGCAGCCGCCCCAACCTGCACCCGTGTATGCGGCCCCGCCGGTCGAGGTGCCTAAGAAGCGCTCGATGAAGCCGCTCATCATCGTGTTGGCGGTTGTGCTGCTCGTCGTGCTGGGCATAGGCGGCTTTGTTGGCTTCAACGCCTTTCAGGAGTCGCAGCGCGCAGCCGCATACGACAACGCAGTCGCCCTCATGGACGCGGGCGAGTATGACGCAGCGTTAACGGAGCTTGAGGGCATTGTGGACTACAAGGATGCCTCGTCGCTCATCGCGCTGTGCGGGCAGAACCTCGACTACAACACAGCGGTCGCCCTCATGGGCTCGGGCGACTATGAGGGCGCCAAGAATACGTTTGAGGGTCTGAGCAGCTTCAAAGACTCCCGTGAGCTTGCGGAGGAATGCGGTGATCACATCCAGTTCGCCGAGGCCCAGTCACAGTTCGAATCAGGGGCCTACGACAAGGCACTCGCCCTCTTTACCACGCTTGCCAACAAGGAGTTCCCCAAGGCAGGTGACTGGGTGAACAAGACCCTCTATGCCCAGGCCGGCGAGAAGTTTGACAGCGGCGACCTCTATGGCGCATACCAGGGCTTCGTCGATCTGGGAAGTTACGAGGACTCGGCCGAGCGGGCGACGGCCTGCACCACACCGATGCCCGGCAATGGCGAGCTGTACCATAACGATGGGTTTGTCTCAAGCTCGGTTCACATCATCTTCGACGCCGCCAACACGAGCGCGCCGCACTACCTCAAGATATACAGTGGGGATACGCTTGTGTCGGCAATCTTCATCAACGGCAACGGCTCTGCGACGATACAGGTCCCCGCAGGCACGTATACCGTTAAGTCGGCCTCTGGCAGCGTCTGGTTTGGCGAGGAGACTTTGTTTGGTGATGACGGGACCTACTACAAGATGATGTTCGAGGGCGAGGGCGAGGCGTCGATGTTCCAGGAAAACTATGAGTACACCATCACCCTCTACTCGGTAGTTGGCGGCAACGTGGCCCACGAGTCCGTCGACCCCGGCTCATTCTAAGGCCGCAACGTCTTGCTGGGGCAGGTAGTAGTCGAGCTTGTCCAGTAGCTCGTCGAAGTCGATAGGTTTGCCTATGTGGTCGTTCATGCCGGCCTCAAGGCACTTCTCAACATCCTCGCGAAAGACGTTCGCCGTCATCGCTACGATGGGAACGGCCCTGGCCTTCTCCACATCCAGGGCGCGTATGCTGCGGGTGGCCTCGAGGCCGTCCATCTCGGGCATCTGCATGTCCATGAGTATGAGGTCGTAGCGGGCGGGGTCGTCCACAAACATCTGCAAGGCCTCGGCACCGTTCTCGGCACATTCGATGGCAAGCAGCGTGGGCTCGAGCATCGCAAGCACGATCTCGCTGTTGACCTCCATGTCCTCGGCAAGCAGCACCGTGAAGCCTGCAAAATCCTCGCGGGTAGCGCAAGACGCACTAACGGCACAGGACACCTCTGCCTCACCGCCACTGCCCAGGGCAAGCTGCACCGTGAAGGCAAAGGTCGAGCCCGCGCCCAGCCGCGACTCCACCCAGATAGCGCCGCCCATCATCTCGACGATGTTCTTTGATATGGCAAGCCCCAGCCCCGTGCCCCCAAACTTGCGGGAGATACTGGTGTCGGCCTGGTTAAACGACTGAAACAGGTGCCCCTGCTGCTCGTTGCTGATGCCAATGCCGGTGTCTGTCACGCGAAACTCCAGCGTACACCCATCGCCCGCACTCGACGCGAGCCGCACATCGAGGACGATGCCGCCCTCCTCGGGCGTGAACTTGACGGCGTTGGAGAGCAGGTTGGTGATAACTTGCGTGAGCCGTTGGTCGTCGCCATAAAGGAACTGCGGAATAGCGGGGTCGGTCTTCACAGAGAAGTGCTGGCGCTTCTCGTCGATACGGTAGTTGTTCACGGTGCACACATGCTGGATCATCTGCTCGATGTTAAAACAGGCCGGCGACAGCTCGAACTTCTGGGCCTCGATCTTGGACATATCGAGTATGTCGTTGATGACCCCCAGCAAATGGTGCGACGCCTCCTCGATCTTTGAGAGGCAGTGCTCCTTCTTCTCCCCTTCGTTGGTCGCGCGCGCGATGGACGTCATGCCGATGATCGCGTTCATGGGTGTGCGCATCTCATGGCTCATGTTGGAGAGGAAGTCGCTCTTGGCCTGGCTCGCGAACACGGCCTCCTCGCGCGCCCGTGTGAGCTCAGTCACGTCGTTCATGACGATGACCACGCCTTGGCTGGTGCCATCGCTTGCCTCGGCCGACGTGATGGACACCTGGTAGTAACTGGCGCTCCCGTCGTTGAACGCGACACGCTCACTGTAGTCGATCTGACCCCCAGAGCCCATGACCTTCAAGCAGCGCGTGCTGGTCGACGAGACCCAGCTGGCAGGAAACTCCTTGAGAAACAGGTCGGAGAAGGCCATGCCCACCAGCTCGCGCATGTCAAAGTAGCCCAGACGGGTGACGATGAGATCGCTTCCCAACACAAACCGCATATTGAGGTCGAGCAGAAACGTGATGCCCGGCGTGTTCTTGAGCAACAACCGGTTGTAGAAGTTCGAGAGCTCCTTGGCGGCCTCATTGACCGACCGCAGCCGCTCGGTCTGCTCATGCATGACTGTGAGCGCACGCAGGTCACGCTCCATCTTCTTGTGTTGACGTAAGAGCTTCTGATATTCCTTCTCGACGTCGAATGCGCCCTCTGGCCCTGTTCCCGGCATTGTTCCTCTTCTTAAAACGCGCAGAACGTGATCGAACAGTTATGAAAGCGGTTGACCGCCTCCCCATCCACATAACGGGAAGGGCATATCTCGCCCAGGCAATAAGCCCCGGTAAGGCTCAACCCCGCGGGCAGCAACTCGCTTATCGCCTCGCCCTCGGCATCCGAGTCGGAGCCAAGGATGATGGCCCGCCCGCAACACGAGATACACAGCACCGTTGAATACTCGTAGCCATCCTTCGTATGTTCTCCCATCAGCCGCACCAACGCTTCCATCGACTCGCGCGCTGAGACCTTGAGGTCGTTGCGGTTTACCAGGCATATGTTAGCAAGCGTGCCGGTTGGCACATCGCCCACAAAGGTACCCGCACCCGTCTCGTGGTCGAGCGAGAGGATATGGCGCATAAGCGGCACCTCGTCCTTGTCCTCTCGCGTGAGCATCATCGGATACGACGTGAACGCAAGCAGCGGGTCCTCAACATCGATGTTGAGCCCAAAGCCCTCAAGGTACTCCACAAAAGTCTCGTCGCCCACCGTGAACACCACATTGTCCCTGGCATGAACCACGCGCCGGATGCGCTCGGCAAACTGCGAGGTCACATGGCGTATGGAGAAAAGCGGGCGTGCCGCACCCCATAGCGTCACGATGACAAGCGAGTCCTTGTACTCCGCGCCACCCAGGAACACCCGCGCGCGCTCATAGTCGTAGTCGTCGGAGCACACGCCACCCATGATGGGCGCGTTGCCAACCACCGGCGAGAGCACGTCGGGGTACTTGTCCCCTGAGAAGTGCTCGCCGTTGGGGCAGAACGCGAGCACGAGGGCCGGCCTGTCGCCTATGCCCGCACCCGTTCCTGCGCCCCTGCCCGCGGGGACCGTGGCCTGGTAAGCGGCGATGATCTGTTGCTCATAGTCCTCCCCCAGCGGCTGCGAGACAGCCGTTGCAAAGGTCACGTCATTAGCCGTGAGCACCGTGAGCACAGTCGCCCCCTCATGATGCCCCTCGGGGTCAAACGTCGCAAGCGTCGTCATGCCAGCGACGGTGACACCCAGCTCACCCTTGATGCGCTCGGTGATGGCCGCGCCATCGGCATCGGCGTCACAAAGCAGGATGCCCACGCTGTTGCCCTTGAGCTCAAGCTGTTCCTTAATGGATGCGATAAGCTCGTCAGCAGCCTTTTGGGGATCATCCAGCTCATAGGTGGTAGCGACAGCACTCTCCATAAAAGACCTCTCTCAATCGCCCCGGGCGGTCAACCTCCGCCCCTTTTACCCAGCACAACCCCCAAGCTTTACTTTGCCCTATAGCATACACCGTCTTCCCTCCCAAACCCC
>JAITNB010000044.1 GCA_031290695.1 Coriobacteriales bacterium
TGGGGGTTCACGAAGCTGCCCTGTGCGTCGACGGCACCGATGCGGTCGGCGTCGCCGTCGGTGACAAAGCAGGCGTCGTAGCCAAGCTCGCGCACCTTGGCAGCACCGCGCTCGACCCAGGGGAGGATAGGCTCGGGGTGCAGGCCGTCAAAGGTGGGGTCGGCGGCGTTGTTGACCTCGACGACCTCGACGCCCAGCTTGCGCAGCACACTCGCCAGGTAAAGGCGTCCGGCACCGTAGAGGGGATCGACCACCACGCGCAGCTTGGCGGCAGCGATGGCCTGAGCGTCAACCTGTTGCGCGAGGTCGTCGAGGTAAGGCGTCATGAGGTTGGCGAAGCGGATGTGAGGGGCGCTGGGCAGGGAGGGCGCAGGTGCCTCCCCCGTACCGTTGGCGGCGGCGTTGAAGTTTGCGAGGGCCTGCTCGTAGGCGCTGGGCAGGCCGCTGGCGAGGGCAGCCTCGACCTTGTCGGTAAAGGAGGCCGGGGACGCGCCGCCGTCTGCCATGCGGAGCTTGATGCCCAGCCACTGCGCAGGGTTGTGGCTTGACGTGAGCATGATGCCACCCACTGCGGCAGGGTCACGCGCGATTGTCCGACAGAGGGTGGGCGTGGGGCAGTAGGCGTTGGAGAGCACGACGTCAAAGTCGTGGGAAGCGAGGATGGTGGCGACGAGGGCGGCGTACTTGCCCGCGTCTGCACGCGTGTCGTAGCCAATGACGATGGTGTTGGGGACAGAGGGGGCAGGAGTTGGGAGCGGGTTCTGAGCGCGAAAGACGCGGGCGGCCGCCTCGGCGACGCGGGCGACGGTTGCGGTGTTGAAGTCGGTGCCGATGAGGGCGCGCCACCCGTCGGTGCCAAAGGTGATGGGGGCGGGAGTGGCGGGGGTAGCAGGGGCCGCTTGTGGGGTGGTGGTTGCGTTGCTGGTCGTCATTGGTCGCCTTTCGTGCCGGAATACCGCGTATAAAGCCGTTGTGTATCCGGTAATTATAGCGGTTGCGGTTGCTGAGGGAAGCTTTATTGAAGGTTTGTTAGTTTGATGATGTTTGTGGTGATTGTCTCGAAGTCTGCTGAGTGTTCGAGGTAGGTCGTGAGGTTGAGAGTGTTCTCGAAGGCTATGCCCTCAACGAGTGAGCGGGCGCCCAGGCCAAATCCCCGGTAGTCCATGCCGTTCAAGCGATTTTGATGATAGGTTGAGTGGCGGTTTGGCTTGGCAAAGTGGTTGGTGCTGTAGCGTTGCAGGCCCAGGCTGGGCAGGTACTCGCTGGCAAAGGCAATCATGTCGTCGGCAGCGCCAGTATCGTCGGCAGCGTCGGCAGCGCCAACCTCAACCGCTGCATTGCCCTTAAAGGGATAGACGCTCACATGCCCAGGATTGAAGTCTCGCACCGCATGCAAGGTTCGCTCCCAGGTGCGCAGGGTCTGCTCAGGGATCCCGTACATCAGGTCAAGGTTGACGTTGTTGTGGCGAAACCGGTCAAGGAACAGGACCGCGTTCTGGACGTCCTGCACGGTGAAGCCGGCGTCGATGGCCTGGAGCTCCTGGGGGATAACTGACTGCACCGACAGGCTGTAGCGCGTAAAGCCGCCGGGGTTCAAGCCCGTAAGCAACGGCGTCCCCACCGTCTGCGGCATGACTTCTATCGTTACCTCTGCCGAGCGCTCCAAGTTCACAAGCTTCTTGAGCCTGCGCACCATCAGCGCCACGCTGTCAGGGCGCATGACGGTAGGGCTTCCACCTCCCACATAGATGCCGGCAACCGAGTATTCGGCCAACTCGTCCCGTGCGGAGTCTATCTCCCGCGTCAGGGCCTCAAGGTAGCGCTGCTTCTGCTCGCTTGAGCCTACCAGCACACAGGCGTCACAAAACCGGCAGTGGTGGATGCAGTACGGGATATGAACATAGAGCAGCAGGCGGTTTCCCATGAAGTCTCCTGTGTTTGCCGAGCCGAGCCGGGTCGGGCTTGGTCGGGCCGGGTTTGAGCCAGGCTTGAGCCAGGCACGTCTAAGGGCAGCGCCTGGCACACCCGTGGGGGACATCCGTGGGGGACACGGGAATCGTCCCATGTCCCCCACGCACTAACCTCAGCCTTTCCCCCTTTATTGTTTGGCGATGTTCTTCGCCGCGGTATAGCCGTGTGTGATGGCCATGCCCACCGAGTTGCCGGCGAAGGGTGTATTGTACCCCATACCGTAGCGACCGCCCAGGCAGTTGCCGCAGGCATACAGGCCCTTGATGGGCTCCCATTGTTTGTTAAGCACGTTTTGCAGCTTATCGGTGATAAGACCGCTCAGGGTGACCATCATCGGCGTGGTGCTGTGAGGCACGGCCGGCCCGGGGCCGCCGCCGGCCGCGCCACCAATGAAGGGAGGCGTGTCGATGGGTACCATATAACTGGTATCCTTGCCATAATCGGTGTCGCCGGCAGCAGACGCGCAGAGCTCGTTATAATGCGTTATCGAGGCCAGGAAGGCCTGCTTGGCATCCCCGCTGTAACCCAGGTAGCCGGCCAGCTCATCCAGAGTGTTGGCAGCGAACACCATCCCCTTCATCATCTTGCGCTCGGCCAGCATCGCGCTTATCACTTCGTTTGGCTCGGGCCCCACCTTGAGGGCACCCATCTCCTTGACCAACTGGGTCCAGTAATCATCTATGCCAAAGTTTGGCGCCCCATGGTCCAACGGGGCCTTGCCGATGGTCTTGCCCCAGTTCGCGTCACTTACCCAGCACCCCGGCTGCACGGGCAGCCTGAGGATGGTCGATCCTGCCTGGGCAATCGACGCCTCATTCATGTAGCGCTCGCCATTCACATCCAACTGCAGCAGCGGTGCCGAGCCCCAAGGCCCACCTGGGCCGCCGCCGAGTGCCATCCACCCACGGGGAGAAGGCTCGATCATGCCGCCTGCCCAGCAAGCCATCTTGTGGCCCACACCGGCACGGCTGCCGGCCATGGCCCAGTCTTCGGCCGTGGAACCCGCGCGCTCTGCCCACTCCATACCCTCATTGAGGAGCGCCCAGCACATCTCCGGGTTACCAATATAGTCACCTGCAGCGAGCAGTACGCCTTTGCTCGCGACAAACTTCTTGTACGCCCCGCCGGCGTCCTGCGCTATGAGCCCGGTCACCGCACCGCTGCTGTCGGTGGTGAGCACAACCCCGGTATGCTCAAAGTAATAGGTCCCCCCATGCTCCTGGGCGTGCTTGACCATATATTTATGCACGTATTCGATATTGTTGCCCTGATATCCGTAGAACTGCGCATTGCACGGCCAGGTCTTGTAGCCGCCGCCCTCAACAGGATAAGTCACGTCATCGTGGCAGGCCTGCGTATTGCACAGCGGGTACTCAAACAGGTTGCTCATGTCGAAGTTGCCCTCGTCAGGCACCGGCTCGCCGTCGATGATGACTGCCGTAGCGGTGAGGAACACGTCGCCGTCGTTTGCCTGGCGCTCTGCCGCATAACTTTCGTAGATCTCATGGTAGCGGTCGAACATCGGCCCCGAGTTCTGCACGAAGGCCTTGATTATATCAGGGTTCACGCGCCCACCGGCACGCTTGGTGAACTCGGTGAGTATCTCACCAGTGTTATACGGCCCAAACCCACGGTCGATGAGGAACTGCGAGTTCACATGCCCAATATCCTCTCCGTACCAGCCACCTTTGTTCTCCCCGGTGCCCTCCTCGTCCACAAAAGCACTCCAGGGCTGCTGCTCGATGACCGCAAACGTCAACCCCTCATCTGCTGCGGAGAAGGCCGCACCTACTCCCGAGTGTCCGCTGCCCAGTATCACCAGCTCGACCTCGATCGTCTCGGTGATGTCGCTCTCCGCTATCTCTGGTGGGGTTCCCAGCCAATCCCCGGGACCGCAGTACCCGGTAACACGGGCACCGCCGGCCCCTGTTGACGGCGTACCGCCCGCGCTGCCGTCGCCCGAGCCGCCCGTCTCTCCCGTACCTGACGGTGTGCATGCGGCCAGGCTCGCGCCAACCGCGCCCACTCCCAATAGGGCGGCACCTCTCAGGAAGTCCCTTCGTGAGCTACTCTTTTTTTCCATGTGATTTCCTCTCTTGTCTCCTCCAGGTAAGGACACAGGGTCGTGTGTCCTCTAACAAGCAGAGGATAGTTGAGTGGCGACCACCGGGTAATTGTCCACAAGGGTGATTAATGCGCGACGCATCGCCCAAAAGGGTGAAATCCCTGTTGGGAATGCCTATTCTGCCTCGGTGGCGTTAACCAGCGCGATGAGCTCGTCACGCTTATGGATACCGAGCTTTTGGTAGAGATGGCGCGAGTGGGTCTTGACCGAGTTGAGCGAGATACACAGGGTCGCGGCGATATAGCGGGCAGACAGCCCGTTTGCCAAATAGGCGAGCACCTCCCGCTCGCGCGGCGAGAGGCCGTGCGCCGTTGCCAACGCATCGAGCCGTGGCTCCAGTGCAGGCTTCTCGGCCTGTGCCTTCTGTCCGCCCTTCTCCAGAGTACCCAGGTTAAAATTGACTATGACCAGGTATCCCAACACCAGCAGGGGTGACACAAACTCAGCGGCGTTGCCCAGCATATAGGCAAGACCGGCAAACAACACCATCACGGCCATGCCCAGAGCGCCGGCCTTTCCAACGATGCCACGCACCAGCGCAAGGTGTGGCGCAGCGCAGAGTGCCGCCCAGGTTTGAACGGTGAGCGCTCCAAGGCTCAGGCCAACCAGAGCCTGTGAGACAGAGGCGAGCGAGACGCTTATGAGCACCAAGAACCAGGAGAGCAGCAAGAGCGCGGTCGCACCTACCGGGATGTATTTGAGCATCAGCGACCGCCGCGCGTCATCCTTAAAGAACAGGCCAGTGAGCAGCAGCACGGTACAGGCGCACACAATGCCGCTGTCTTTGAATACTGCCGCGCTGCCCATGTTGGGAGCGGCCCCAATGCGGGCGAAGGTTCCCCAGGTACAGGCGAAGATAACCCAGCAGAGCACTAATCCGGTGAACGGCTTCCAATGAAGTGCCATGGATGCCCTGAATGACCGAGCCTCAGCGCCCGATTGCCCTGGTACTCCCACCCCCTCGCCACTGCCGCCCGCCCCAGAAGACTGCGTGCCAGCAACCAGGAGATATTCAAGCGCCAGGGCAGACACCACACAAGCACCGGCAAGCAACACGCTGTCATTGACGCCCAGGCCGCTGGCCGTGAGCGCCCCGTCAAAGCATCCTGCAAGGCCGATACAGGCAGCCGATGCCACAAACAGAGATGACGGCCCAAGCTGTGAGAATACCTGTGCCCATGCAAGTATCAGCAAGGCACCGCCAACCCCCAGCAGAGCTGCGGACACCCACAGGGGCACCTGGCCCTGCTCAACGATCAAAGGCAGCCGCAGGGCCCCCGCGACACCGGTAAGCAGTACCGCAGGCAGGAGCAGCACCCGCCTGGTTCCCGAGCGTTGGCACAGCGGGGCCAGCGAGAAAAGCAGGAGTGTGAACATGCAGGCCAAGACCATAACCGCCATCATGGCCGCAACCTGACCAAAGGCGTCCTGAGACGGGAGGCCGCCCCCAGAGTAGCCGCTCATATGCAACAACGCTGCCAAGGGCAACGACACACAAAGATACAGAGGATGGAACCTATTGGTGTTCAATCCCACGAAAAGCCCCTCGCTCCCAATTGCCTCCCGTTCTAAGGGCTCCATTGTACTTCTCACACCGAGCCGACGCAATGAAGCGTGAAGGTGTGCTGCCGGGTGCGACCTTCTCGAACGATGAGAGGATAACAAACCGCACGGGGTGACGGGTCCTGTGTTCGGGGGGGGGTTTTAACACAAGAACCGTCACCCCGTGCGGTTTGCAACGTGCTCTTTTTGGTGACTGTAGATAATACACTACTTGGAATCGCAGTTCTGTTTCTGTTGCCAAGACTGTGTGCACAGGGTCAGGCCAACGGGTGGGAGCTGCTCACTCGAAGCTCGTCACGTACTCCCAGCGCACGGTATCGCCATCTTGCAGGATGATGGCTCCGGCGCTTTCCATGGCAGACTCGCCGTTGACGTAGAATACCCAGCCGCTCTCGGGGCCGTCGTCGCCTGATGCGATGGACTGGATGGCGCTTACGTAGTCGCCAAAGCTGCTTGCCGTGGTGCTGATGACCAGGCCGGTCGCCCGCAGGGCGTCGAGCACGTTCGCGCCCTCGTCCACGCTCACTTGGCCGTTGTAGAGCTCACCGTTGGGGGCAACCTCGGTGGCAACGGCATTGCCGGCCTCGAGGGCGGCTGCCACATCGACCTCGATGGTCACCTTAACCTGCAACGCCAGACTCTGTGTCCCGTTGTGTGGCACGGAGCTCTGCTCTGGGTCGCTCGCGGGCGGGGCAGAGGTTGGGCCGCTGGTGCCGCAGCCCGCCAACAACGCCGCGTTGAGCATCAGGATAAGGGCGAGCAGCAGGGCGCGTGACGCCATGGGCTTATCAGCAAGGCTCTTGTTCTTTGTCTCCATCATGTTCTTCCTTTTTATCAATGGCATTGCAGCGACGGTGCCGTGCAAGACATATACCTACTTCCCGCGTCTTGATGATGGGAGCAGTATACACGAAAAAGGCGGGGCGGGGCGCCTCTGGCCCCCTGCGCACCCTCACAATTAGCCCGCTCACGGTTTGGGGGTCTAAAAAAACCTCTAATTTGGAAGGATTTATGAAAAGATTCGTGGTATGATGCCTCTGACATCTAAAGAGGGGGCTATTATGAGCGAGGATATTTTGCTTTCCATCAAAGATTTCTCCGAAGCTACGGGGATCAAGCAGACGACGCTCCGCTACTATGACGAGCTGGGGCTGTTCTCCCCAATCGAGCGGAGTTCTTCGGGATACCGCTACTACTCGGCGCAACAGATCATCACAGTAAACATACTCAGAGTGCTGGGCGACCTTGGCTACAACACAAAGCAGATGAGCGAGTTCGTGCGCAACCGCGCGCCTGAGTCGATGCTCGACTTCTTTATGTCGTGCGAGGGACACCTTGAGGACGAGTTGCGCCGGCTTCACAGCATGCACGATGTCGTGAGCACCTTTCGCCGGCTTATCCACACCGGGCTCTCGGCTGATGAGAGCACGACAAGCGTGCAGTACCGCGATGCCATGAACATCATCAAGGGGCCCGACAACAGCTTTTCGCGGCACAACGGGTTCACCGAGGACTTCGTGCGCTTTTGTGAGTCTGCCGGACGCTACAAGATAAACCTCAGCCTGCCTGTAGGCGGCGTGTTCTGCGACAAGGAGAAGTGGCTCATCAGCCCTGACGAGCCCTCGAACTTCTTCTCGATAGACCCCCGAGGCACCGAGAAGCGCGAGGCGGGCAACTACCTTATCGGCCACACGCGCGGCTATTACGGCAACTCGGGCGGCCTGCCCGAGCGGATGACCGGCTATGCCGAGGAGCACGGCCTTGAAATCGTTGGGCCGGTCTATAATATCTATATACTTGACGAGATAAGCGTCAAGAACCCCGAGCAGTACCTGCTTGAGACTGCGGTCAAAGTGATACCCAAGAGCACGTAATGGGCTTGCAAGGCTTTTTGGTTTGGGGCGGCAGTTCGCTCGGTGACGCCCGGGTGTCTCCGCAGTATCTGGCAACGGTGCCGAGGCACCAGGGGAACAAGGAGCAATATGAAGATTGTTAAGAAGGACCGTCCCGACGGCAAGATACAGCTCACCGTCACCATCCCGGCCGCCCGCGTGAACGAGGTGCTCGACACTGCGGCGTTTACACTCGCGATGCAAAACGGCATCAACCCCCAGGACCTCGAGCCGGGCAACCTCGTTGCGTCGGTTGTCGAGAAGGTGGGCGAGCCGCAGTACCTGGCATTCGTCGACCATTACACGATGACCTTCCTCGCCCCCTTTGCGGTCACGGAGAAGGGCCTGAGCATCATCATGGCCCCCGAGGTGTCCAGCGAGCAGGTGGTGGCGCGCGACAAGGAGTTCACCTTCACTGCGGTGGTGACGCCCAAGCCGGAGTACGAGCTCAAGTCTTACGACCCCGTGAGTATCTCGCTGCCAACGGTCAAGGTGGCCGAGGAGGAGATCGACCAGCAGCTGCTCATGCTCGCCCAAAACCGCGCCCAGCTCGTGCGCGACGACGACCGTGCCGTGCAGATGGGCGACGATATTTTGATAGCCATCGAATCGAAGGATGACAAGGGCGAGATTGTCAAGAACCTCACGGCCGGCTCGCGCCGCTATACCCTGGGCGACGGGTTTTTGGGGCAGAAGTTCGACGACAACCTCATAGGCATGAACGTGGGCGAGACCAAGAGCTTTGACTATGAGATACCAGCCCCCGAGGGCATGGAGGACGCGCAGAGCATCGTCTACGCCACCACCGTGACCGTCAAGGAGGTTCAAAAGAAGGTCATCCCCGCCATCACCAATGCCTGGGTCGAGGTGAACATCCCCGGCTTGTCTACCGTTGCCGAGCTGCGCGAGGCGATTCGCAAAGAGGGCGAGGCACACAAGAACAAGGAGCTTGAGAACATGAAGATGTTCTCGGCGGCGTCCGAGCTTGCGACGCGCTTTCAAGGCTCCATCGCCGACGAGATCTACGAGTACACCCGTGGCGAGATCATGGCAAACATGCGCGCGCAGCTGCGCCAGCAGAACATGGACCTCAAGCAATACCTTGAGCAGCAGGGCATAGAGGAGCAGCAGTTCTCGATGAACCTCATGATGGAGACCCGCGAGGTCCTGCGCCAGGGCTTTAGCCTCGATGCGCTGGCCCGCCACCTGGGCTTCACCGTGAGCGAAGAGGACATCACCGACACCTTTGCCCGTATGGCCCCCGGCCGCGAGCAGGAGGCCCGCCGCGAGTTTGAGGTCACCGGCCGCCTGTACCTCATCCGCGAGGCCGCCCTGCGCACCAAGGCCAACCTCTGGCTTGCCGAGACCGCGAACATAA
The DNA here is from genome assembly GCA_031290695.1 of Coriobacteriales bacterium. The sequence continues at coordinate 8,930 of JAITNB010000044.1, forward strand.
CCTACGTCGAGAACTAGCGGCACGGCCCCATGAAGGCCATCATCCCCGCTGCCGGCCTTGGCACGCGCTTCCTGCCCGTGACCAAGGCGCAGCCCAAAGAGATGCTCCCCGTGCTTGACCGCCCCGCCATCCAATACGTGGTCGAGGAGGCCCTGGCCGCACAGGCGAGCAGCGTCATCATCATCGCGAACGACGACAAGCACGCCATAGTCGAGCACTTCTCGCCCAACGAGGCCCTTGAGGCCTACCTTGCGGATAAAAACAAGCCCGCCTTTGCCGCCGCCGTCGCACATGCCGGCGCACTGCCGGTGTCCTTTGTGCCACAGCCGCAGCCGCTGGGCCTGGGCCATGCCGTATGGTGTGCCGCCGCCGCAGTAGGCGACGAGGCGTTCTACGTGCTCCTGGGCGACGTGCTTGTTCCCGAGAACAACATACTCCCCCGTATGCTCGAAGTCTCGCAGGCACATGGCGGTGCCAGCGTTATCGCCGTCTTTGCGGTGCCGCACGAGGACACGTCGCGCTTTGGCGTGATAGCCGGCGAGGACGTGGGCAGCGGGGTGTGGCGGGTGACGGGACTGGTGGAGAAGCCACCGGTCGAGGAGGCCCCCAGCGACCTGGCAATCTTTGGGCGCTACCTGCTCACACCGGCGGTGATGCGCATCCTGGCACACACCGCCCCTGGTGCAGGCGGCGAGATACAGCTTACCGACGCGCTGGGCGAGCTCTTGGCAAGCGAGGAGATGTATGCCGTGGTTATCGACGCGCAAGACGGCTTTGACACCGGCACCATAGCCACCTGGCTCGAAACCAACATCCGCCTCGCCCTGCGCGACCCCGCCCTGGCGCCCGCCGTGCACGCAGCTATGGAATAGGCGTGGCCCGCTGGGTACAACACTGCGATTCTTGCGCATAGCGCGAGAATCTTTGGCTGCATTAGCAGCCATCCTCTGCAAAGCCATAGCCCGTGTAGTGGGCTATGGCTCTTTAGGGCGGGCGAAGTGTTGGGTTATGCGGTCTACGAGGGTCATGATCTTCTGGTTGAAGACGATGCCCAGCAGTCCCAGGCCGCCGGCGATGACGCCGACGATTGTCGCACCCACGTAGTCGCCCTGCGCAGCGGCATTGCCTATATAGGCTGACGCGGCGATGCCGGGGATGCGCCCCAGCGTGCTCAGGATGAAGAAGTTGGCAGCCCGCATCTTGGTGAGCGGCACCAGATAGGTGAATACGTCCTTGGGCAGTCCCGGGATGAGAAAGAGCACAAACACGATGGTGTCGAGACGCTTGCTCTCCTGAAAGAACCTGAGCTTATCCGCATGGTTCTTGCCTATCATCGAATGGACAAACGGCGCACCGAGCCGCCGCACCACCACAAACACAAACATGCTTGAGACAAGGGCGCCTATCGCCGTGAGGAGGGTGCCAAAGAACGGCCCATAGATGGCACCGATAACGAGCTGCACCACCTCGCCGGGGATAAACGCCACCACAACCTGGAGGAACTGCAGGCCCAGGCAGATGAGCACCCCCCATGCCCCTGCATCCTGGATCATGTGGATAAGCTCGAGGCGGCCCTCCTCGGTGGTGAAATAGTTGAAGTAGGGAACGAGCAGGACGCCCACCGCGATAATGAGCAGGATGAACACGACGAGGCCGGCGAACTTGAGTTTGTCCGCCGTGGAGATGGGGGGTTTGGGCGTTGTTTTAGTCTCGTCTGTCATGCGCCCCATTATACGGGTTGGCATAGTGCGCAGGGCCGGTGCGGGGGTGTTGGTGCCAAAGCGTCATCCTCGCGGTTGTTTACAAGGTATGGTTTTCACGCCTCAGACGCTGGTGCCTTGGATATAAACGTGACGATCCTGGTCGATGGTCACACGGCCCTGGGCTATGAGCTGGAGGGTTTGGGGGTAGAGGGTGTGCTCGACGGCGTGGATGCGGGCCTCAAGGGTGTCAAGGGTGTCGTCCTCCTCGATGGGGATGGCGCGTTGGGCGATGATAGGACCCTCGTCGTAGGCGGCGTTGGCAAAGTGCACGGTGACGCCGGTGACCTTGACGCCCGCATTGAAGGCATCGGCTATGCCGTGTGCGCCAGGAAATGACGGCAGCAGGGCAGGATGGATGTTTATGACGCGGTTGGGAAAGGCATCGAGGAGGGGCGCCGTGACCATGCGCATATAGCCGGCCATGACCACATAGTCAACGCTGGCGCGCTTGAGCTCCCCGGCGATGATCTCGTTGGCCTGTGAGGGGTTGTTGTAGAGCTCCTGGGTCATTGACATCGTAGGGATTCCCGCCGTCTGTGCCCGTTTGAGGCCGTAGGCATCGGGCTTGCTGGCGATGACGAGCTCGATGGAAGCGTCGAGGGTATGCGCGGCAATGGCGTCGATAAGTGCCTGGAGGTTGGTGCCGCTGCCCGAGAGGAGTACGCCGAGTTTTATCATGAGGACCCCAATACGGTCATCCTTGGCCGTAGGCCGAGGATCCTTGTTTGCGTTCTTTGCAAACATTCCCTGCCAGCAGCGCCGGAGGCGCGACACAGAGTCATAGGGCTTGGCCGTCCTTGGTGCGGTAGAGTACCTGGGGGGACGCCTTGGGGTTATCCGCAGGTTTTACTTCTCCTATGCGGTAGACGCGGGTGCTCGTGGCGAGGAAGTGCTGGGTGGTGGCCGCGAGGTTGTTGGGAGAGCAGACGAGGGCCATGCCGATGCCCATGTTAAAGGTGCGCAGGGCCTCGGCGAGGTCGAGGTCCGCGGCCTGAATGACCTCCTGGATGATGAAGGGGACGTCCCAAGTGCCAAGCGTGATGTGGGCGTCAAGGCCGGCGGGCAGGGCGCGGTTGAGGTTGTTGGTGATGCCGCCGCCGGTGATGTGGGCAGCGGCGTGAAGGGGCAGGCCGGCCCTGAGCGCTTCGAGGATGGGCTTCACATAGAGAGCGGTGGGGGCAAGCAGGGCTTGGGCCAGCGGAGTGCCGTCCTCAAGGGTGCGGCTGGCAAGCTCCTCGTTGGTGAGGGGGCTGGTGAGGGCCTTGCGCACGAGGGAGAACCCGTTGGAGTGCAGGCCGGTGGAGGCCAGGCCTAAGATGACGTCGCCTTCCTGCACGAGCTGGGGGCCTATCATCCGGGGGCGGTCGACCACGCCCACGCAAAAGCCGCTGAGGTCGTAGTCGCCAAGGGTCATGGTGCCCGGGTGCTCGGCCATCTCGCCGCCGATGAGGGCGCAGCCCGCCTCACGGCATCCGGCCGCGATGCCGCCCACCACCTGGGCGGCAAAGGCTGCATCGAGCTTGCCCACCGCGAGGTAGTCGAGGAAGAACAGCGGCTCGGCACCGCTCACAACGATGTCGTTGGCACACATGGCAACAAGGTCGATGCCCACAGTGTTGTGGATGCCCAGCCGCTTGGCGAGCTCAAGTTTGGTGCCTACGCCGTCGGTGCCGCTCACGAGGACGGGGTCGTCCATGTGTTTGAAGGCGGCGGCGCTAAAGAGACCGCCAAAGCCGCCCAGATCGCCTATGACCTGGGGGGTGTAGGTTGAGCGCACGGCCTCCTTGATGGCATCGACGGCACGCTCGCCCTCGTCGATGTTGACGCCCGCGTCTTTGTAGGTTAGTTGTGCCATTGGGGGCCTTTCTGATTG
>JAITNB010000087.1 GCA_031290695.1 Coriobacteriales bacterium
CTGCCTAACACCCAAAGAGCAACTCGCGCTCATCGGGGGGGAGGGCGGCGCGGGCCTGGTCACGCACGGCGTTGACGCCGATGAAGAACTGGCGCATGAGGGCGACCATGAGGTAGCGGCCTTTGGGGGTGAGGGTTATCTCGGTCGCGGTGTCTGTCGCAAAGGCACCAATGGTTTTGAGGAAGGCGTACTCGGCGGGAAGGCCCTGGGCGACGGTCACGCCAAAGTCGCTGTGCCATTGCTGTTTGTCGAGGCGCAGGCCAAAGAGCTGCATCATAAGGCGGTAGCGCATACGGTCGCGCGTGGAGAACTCCGTCTTGCCCATGACGCTCATATGGCTCGCGTCGAGGTGCTGGCGGTATTCCCCCAGGCTAAAGGTATTGACGTAGAGGCCGCCGTCTAAATACGAGAAGCCGCCCGAGCCGATTGCGGGGTACTCCTCGTAGTCGATAATGTACTCGTCGATTATCGCGGGAGAAGTACTGCCAGCAGCAGGCTTGGGCTTGTCCGCAAGGGTACTTGTGAGGGCATTGAAGGTCCAGGCGCTGCCGTGTGCGAAGGCGGGGTGAGGGCCGCCGGTGAGGGCCTCGCTGATAATCTCGTAGAAGCGGGCCTCGCGGTGATAGTCGACCTGGCCTACGGTGCGGGCGAGGGAGCGCTCGACAACCGGGGAGGCCATGAGGGGGTAGAACGTGGTTTGGCTGGCGCCGCTTTCGAGGACGAAGGCGAGGTCGTTGATGAGCAGGTCCTCGGTCTGACTGGGAAAGTTGAAGATCATGTCAACATTGAGGTTGTTAACGCGGCCGCGGGCGGCAAGCAAGCGCTCGAGGACCTGCAGCGCCGAGCCGTATTTGTCGTAGCGGTCCATCTGCTTGAGAAGGTCGTTGTCGAAGCTCTGCACACCCACGCTCAGGCGCTGCACTCGGCCGTCGAGGGCATCGAGGTACGCGGGGGTGAGATGGTTGGGGTTGGTCTCGGTCGAAACGTCGTGCAGGGAGAACAGCGCGCGCGCGAGGTCGATGGTGGCACAGAGCTCGTCGATGAGCACAGTAGGCGTGCCGCCGCCGATGTAAAGCGAGGTGAAGTCGTAGCCGAGGTCCTTGAGCATACGCATCTCACGGCGCAAGCTGTTGAAGTAGGAGCGCGCTCGTTGCTCGGTGAAGGGGAAGCGGTTAAACGAGCAGTACGGACACAGCCGCTCGCAAAACGGCACATGGGCATAAAGCATATACTCCCGCCCCTGCTGCGGCGCGGGCAGGTGCGTCTGGCTGGCATCTATGGGCCTGATGTTGAGGTAGCGCCGGTTGAGCGCGCGGGTGACGGTGGATAAGATGCGCTCACTGAGCACGGCGGTTCCTCTCACAGTACGGGGCTATGCATGGCAAAGAAGCTTATAATACCACTATGTTCCTCTTGAACAAGAGAACGCGGCAGAGCACAGGAAAACCACAAAGGGACACAAGGACGGACCGCTCCTTTGTGTGCTCTGGCACATGATGAAAGGATGAGCAACGATGGCCATAGCACAAAACGAAACCACCCCCCCTCGTGTCCCCCTGTCCCCGCTGCCCCTAACGGCCCCTGAGGCTGCAACGGTGTTGGCGCAGGTCACGCACGTGTACAGCGACCTCGACGGAACGCTGTTTGCGCCAGGCGGCCGGTTGCTCGCCAATGACGCAGGGGCACCCTCCCTCGCAACGGCGGCGGCGCTCGTCGCACTCAAACAGGCGGGTGTCGAGGTGGTCATCGTCACCGGACGCAACCGCATACAGGGCAACGAGATACTGCGCATCCTCGACCTGCATACCTTTATTGGCGAGTTGGGATGCGTGATACAGGAGGGCTTTGGTGCCCACGCCCAGGCACGCTACGAGTTGGGCGACTGGGCTAGCGCGGTGTTGGCAGACGGCATGGCCCCCGGCAAGCTGCCCGCAGGCCGCACTCCGTATGAGGTAATTGCGGATAACGGCGTGGTGGACCGCCTCGTAGCGGCCTTCCCGGGCAAGCTTGAATACCACGACCCCTATGCCGACGACCGCGAAGTGACCCAGATGCTGCGGGGTTATGTTGATGCCGCTGCGGTTGCCCGCATGCTGGCGCAAGAAGAGCTGCCCCTGCAACTGCTCGACAACGGCATCATCCACCCCGTGAGGCACAACCTCGTAGACTGCCCCCAGATACACGTGTACCACCTCATGCCAAGCGGCACCGGCAAAGCCCCGGCCGTCGCAGCAAACATGGCACAGCGCGGCCTCCGCCCCGCCCAAACCGTGGCCATAGGCGATGCCATAGGCGACCTGGCGATGGGTGCCCACACAGGAAGCCTCGTTGTTGTGCGCAACGCCCTTAAGAGCGATGTTGTGGCTGCCGCCCTCACGGCACGCTCGGGCTTGCTCGCAGGAGAATGCCCTGATGCTGCCGTGGCTGCCAAGACCGCCGTGGCTGCCAAGACTGCCGTAGCTGCCAAGACTGCCGTAGCTGCTCCCATCTTCGTCACGAATGGCAACACGGCCGATGGGTGGGTGGAGTTTGCCCAGGCGTTATTGGCGGCAAAAGGCCTTGCGTTTGAGGGAGACGGCACTCATGGGTGACGGGATGTATATACTGGGCGGGCTGGGGTTCATCTTCGTGATGACCTGCCTGGGCGGTGGCGTGGTGGTGTTCTTCAAGAAGCCAGGCGGGGGTTTGGTGCAGCGCGTCTTTTTGGGGTTTGCGGCGGGCGTGATGGTCGCGGCGTCGATTTGGAGCCTGCTCATCCCGTCCATTGAGCAGAGCGAGGCTGCGGGGCAAGCTGGGTGGGTTCCCGCTGCGCTGGGCCTTGTGCTGGGGGTGGGCTTCCTGCTGCTGCTCGACCGAGTCATCCCGCACTTTCACCCCGAGACCAACACCTTCGAGGGCATGGGCATGGGTTCGCGGGGGGCGGGGGCGGGCGTTGGCGGGGGCAGGGAGGCGAGCGCTGCTGGGAGTGCCGCAGACGGGGGCAGGGGGGCAGGTGCTGTCGCAAGGACTAAGCGCAGCACGCTGTTGGTGCTCGCGGTAACGCTGCACAACATCCCCGAGGGCATGGCGGTGGGGCTGTCGTTTGCGCTCGCCGTGCAGCACCCCGAGAACCCTGCGCTGCTCGGTGCCGCATTGGCGCTGGCACTGGGCATTGGCATCCAGAACTTCCCCGAGGGCGCCGCCATCTCGCTGCCGCTGCGCGAGGAGGGTGTGAGCCGCGGCAAAGCCTTCCTCATGGCCTGCGGCTCGGGTGCCGTGGAGCCGGTCTGTGGCCTCGTCACCGTGGCGCTCGCCGTCTTTCTCGCGCCCTACATGCCCTGGCTGTTGGCGTTTGCGGCCGGCGCGATGCTCTACGTCGTGGTCGAGGAGCTCATCCCCGAGGCACACCTGGGCGAACACGCCAGTATAGGCACCCTGGGCTTCATGGTAGGCTTCCTCATCATGATGGTCCTGGACGTGGCCCTGGGATAGGCGGCGGACAAGGGCGGGCTGCAACGGGGGGCGGCTCGCCCTTATCCGCAGGTTCTTAGGCCTGGGGCTCAAAGAACTCTTTGCCTACGCCGCAGTGGGGACAGGTCCAGTCTTCAGGCAGGTCTTCCCAGGCGGTGCCGGGGGCGATGCCTTGGTCGCAGTCGCCTTGCTCGGGGTCGTAAACGTAGCCGCAGATTGTGCAGGTGTACTTCATGGTGGCTCCTTTCGTTTGAGCTGCTTGCTCATAACACGTTTGCTTTCAATGCCTTGGTTGTCGCGCTCGCAAGCCCGTTGCTTCTCCAACAGCAGGCTGGGCTGTTGGGTCTTTTGTGGGCGTTGACCGTTGGGTATATGCTACCGCTGTTGGCGTGGCGCGTCGAGGTTAATCGATAGGAAAATCGGTGCCGATAATGCGACGGGTCTCATCGTAGAACCAGGCTATTGGGTCTTTAAGGCCGCCGAGGAACAGATGCGTGGCGGCGAGCTCTGGGGTATAGTCCTTGAGCGCGTAGACGGTATGCACGGTTGGGGTGCTGTGGTTTATGAGGGGGGTCCAGGTTACGTTCTCGATGCGGATGGTGCTGCTGCGTATGCCGAGAATGCCCGTGCCCGTGGCAACTGCGCCTGTAGCACTCGCGCTCGTGGCCCCCGCGCCCGTGGCATTCGCTGCGCCCGTGGCATTCGCTGCGCCCGTGGCCCCCGCGCCCGCCGCACCGCCCGCCGCGACCGCACTGCCCGCCGCGCCCGCCGCACCGCTCGCCGTACCCACCCGCACAAAATCACAGGTGAGCATGCCTTCGAGCTCGTTTGACGGTCCTGGCGTCTCGTGGTTGCTCACAAAGTTGCCTAGCGAATAGGCCACAAGCGTCTGGTTGCCTCGTTTGCCAGTAAGCCAGTGAAGCTCCCCGATAACGTGCGGGTGCGAGCCGATGACCAGGTCGACCCCCAAGTCGGCGAGAAACTGGGCGTAGTGGAGCTGGCTCTCGTCGGGGGTGGTTTGGTTCTCGGTCCCCCAGTGCATCGCGACAATCACCACGTCGGCCCTGAGCCGCGCACGCGCAACATCAACCGCTATGTGGTACTCGTGGATGTAGTTGACGGCATACGAGGGTATCTCGCCTTCCTCATACGCGTTGACGCCATAGGTATAGTCAAGCAGGGCAAACCGTATGCCGTTGCACTCGGTAATGGCCAGCCGCACGGCATCCTGCACATCAACCGCAGTGCCAGCGAACACGACCCCTTGGGCCTTCCACGTTTCTATTGAGTGGATAAGGGCGTCCTGCCCCCAGTCATAGGAGTGGTTGGTTGCCGAGGCAACGAGGTCAAACCCTGCCTCAACCACTGCGGGAGCTACTGCCTTAGGAGCATTGAACGACGGATAACCGCGCGGGCCGATGTCGTCGCCGCCCAGATGGGTCTCCGCGCTGATAAAGGCGAGGTCTGCCGCCCGCACATAAGGAGCAACCGGCGCGTAGACGGGTGTGAAGTTGTAGGTGCTGTCGCCGAGGTCACCTGCCTGTGCGTCGGCGTACTCCGAGATGCCAATGTCGATGAGGTTGTCCCCCACCGCGAGAAACGATACGCGGGCCTCGTCTGCAAGACCGGGTGCTCCCTGCAAGTTGTCGCCCGCGGGGTCGCCCGCGTTGCCACCTGCGTTGTCACCCGCAGGGTCGCCCGCGTTGCTGCCCGCGTTGCCACCCGCGTTGCCACCCGTTGTCGCTCCTTCTCCCTCCGCCCCTCCACTTTGCCAGGAGTTGCGCGGGGCAAGCAGCCCAGCACGTATAAGGGATTCGTCAAGCTCTAACCGCAAGGGCCCCAACAACAATGCTCCCGCGCCAACCAACACAACAAAGGCACAGGCCACCAGGATCGCCCTGTTACGCACAAGGTGCCCACCTGCCTGGTGCCGTTGCTGCCGATACTCCACCTGTTGATGTTGCAGCTCATCCATAATGCCATAACTTTAGCACACGCATAAAACAGATAACAGCAAGTTAATAAATCTCGCTACGTATCAAACCAAACGATAGCTCGTGCTTTTGCCTCCCTTGGTATCCTGCATCAGAACATTCTTCTCAAGAAGACCCTTGATGTCGCGCAGCGCAGTGTCGTGGGGGGTCTTGGTCATCTCTGCCTATTTGACTTGAGTTCCTGTATTTTGAAACGGGTCTTGTTTCAACCAAAACAGGAGCTCAGCGTGGATTAAGCGGTTTTGGCGTTGACCGTAGAATCATAACAAGCTTGGATAAAAAATTGCGAAATGAATAACTTTCACTTTTTTGATTTTTTTTAAATAGTGTAATACAATTTACACAATTAAGCGAAAGGATTATAAGTGAGCGACACTATAAAACGTGAGCAATATATGAAAAAACTGCGTAAACTCCGTGATGAGCATATCATCAAGGTACTAGTTGGTGTACGACGATGCGGCAAGAGCATTCTGCTGGAAATGTTTCGGGACGAGTTGTTGGTGTCTGGTGTGAATGAAAAACAGATAACCTATATCAATTTTGAGGAGCCGGAAACTATCGATGCCAAAATCTATACTTGGCGGGATGTTTATGAACAAATTCGCTCTGGCTTGCAACCCGATAAGATGAATTATGTGTTTTTGGACGAGGTGCAAAATGTGCCAGAGTTTGAGCGCATGGTTGATGGCTTGCAGGCTAAAAAATATGTTGACCTCTATATCACCGGCTCAAACGCTTGGTTTATGTCATCCCAGATTGCCACTCTGTTATCCGGTCGCTATATCGAGATAAAAATGTTGCCGTTTTCTTTCGCGGAATACGTGCTGGCCTACGATAATCCAAATGTCGAGCAGTTATTTCAAGAATACATGAATTATGGGGCGTTTCCGCAAGTGGCTGATTTTGTAAAAACCAGTAAATATGACCTGGTAAATGATTATTTGACCGGTATATATAATACCGTGATGGTCAAAGATGTCATGACGCGCCAGGGTGCCAGTAATACCAAAACCGCCACTAATATAATGCGATTTATGCTTGATAATATTGGTAACATGACCTCGCCCAAAGGTATATCAGACACCATGACAGCAGATAATCAAGCCGTGTCGCGACCGACCGTAGTCAATTACCTTTTGGCGCTAGAAGAGAGTTTCTTGCTTTACTCTGCTGAACGGTTCGATGTCAAGGGAAAGAAATTGTTGCAAAATTATGAGAAATATTACGCTGTTGACATGGGGTTACGCAGAGTTGTGCTTGGCTCAAAAGCCGGTGTTAATACTGGGCGAATATTGGAGAATGTCGTATATTTAGAACTCTTGCGTCGTGGAAATGTCGTGCGGGTTGGACGAGCTGGCGAAAAAGAGATAGATTTCGTGGTGATTGATGTGAAAGGCGATACATCGTATTACCAGGTGGCGCTGACTGTGCGTGATGAAAATACGTTGAAGCGCGAATTGTCGTCGCTACGCGGCATAGACGATAACCCAAAATACTTGTTGACCCTTGACCCAGAAGAGCGTAATTTTGACGGAATTCGGCAAATCAATGTTATCAAATGGTTGTTACTATCACCAATATAAATCTCGTTACGACCTAGACATATGGTCAAAGCGTTGTGGGCTGTTGGTGCGTGTAGTTGACGAGAGGGTGACCGAGGGGCGGGGCGGACATGAGGGGGTTGGCTTGGGGTTATCCGTAGGCAGTTATTGAGAAGAAGGGACGGGCAGCATGGCACTTTTACGGATTGACGGGCTCACCAAGACGTTTGGCAACCTGCGGGTGCTGGACGGGTTGAGCTTTGAGGTAGACCAGGGCAGCGTCTTTGGGTTCATTGGCAAGAACGGCGCGGGCAAGACTACGACGATGAAGATTATCGTGGGCTTGCTCAAGGCCAGCGCTGGCACGGTGACGATCGACGGCGCGCCCGTGGCCTTTGGCGAGACGCCCACCAACCGCGTGGTGGGGTACCTTCCCGACGTGCCGGAGTTCTACGGGTTCTTGAGCGCGCCCGAGTACCTGGAGTTCTGCGGGCGCATCACCGGGATGGAACCCGTGCGCATCGCCGCGCGCAGCAGCGAGCTTCTTGAGATGGTGGGGCTGCGCGACGTTGCAAAGCGCCGTATTAGCGGGTACTCACGCGGCATGAAGCAACGGCTGGGCATCGCACAGGCGCTCATGCACGAGCCGCTCCTGCTCATCTGCGACGAGCCCACAAGCGCGCTGGACCCTCAGGGCCGCAGCGACATCCTGCACATACTGGAGCTCGCCA
>JAITNB010000107.1 GCA_031290695.1 Coriobacteriales bacterium
GGGCTGAGGTGGTCGCAGAGGGAGGCGGCGAGCTTTTTGTAGGGCATGGTGACATTGTAGCCGATAAACGCGGGGGTGCTACGGGTTGCCTGGATGCGGCTTGCACACGCGGCCTCGGAGCTGTCGGGGTACCGCGCGTACTCCCAGTCAAGGCCAAGCGCCGCATACGCCGCGTTATGCATAACGGGCGACAGCGAGTGCGCTATGGGGGTTCCCAGCAGACCGGCCTTCATAAACAAGTCCTCACTCATCGGGCTGTAGGTCGCCCACGAGCCGGTGCTCGATGCGGCGAAAGAGCTGCGTGTACCAGAGGTCGACGTGCGACAGTGGTTCCACGAGGATCGCGGGCATGTGCAGCAGGTGTGCTCCCAGTACATCGGTCATAAGCTGGTCGCCCACAACGACGGTGGTCGCGGGCTTCTCCGCAATCTTTTTTAGCGCGTGTAGAAAGGCGAAGGGTGCGGGCTTCATGGCCTTGTAGACGATGGGTACGTCCAGTTGTGCGGCATAGCCAAAGACCACGCGATGCCAGTTGTTTGAGAGCAGACAGACCTTGAGGCCGCTCGCCTTGGCATGGGCGACCCAGGCGATGACCTCGGGGGACAGCACGTGGGTGTCGCGGGGCACAAGGGTGTTGTCGATGTCGATGAGCAGGGCGTGCGTGCCGCGTGCCGCCAGGCGCACGGGGTCGATGCGCGTCACGGAGGCGAGGTAGGCGTCGGGCTTGAAGAGCGGCATCAGCGGCTACTCACTACTCGATCCCGGCGGCCTCGTTGTAGGCATCGCTCACGATGTTGTGCTCTTCCAGCGTCTCGCTGAATATATGCTTGGTGCTGTCGGGCGACGAGAGCGCGTAGTAGTAGTAGCCGGTATCGGCGGGGTTGGCGGCGGCGATGAGCGACTCGATGCGCGGCGAGCAGATGGGGCCGGCGGGCAAGCCGTCCACCTTATATGTGTTGTAGGGGCTGTCGACCTCAAGGTCCTCGAAGCTCGGCGACTGTTTGGGGTCGTTGGTCTCCCGCAGGGCATAGTTGACCGTGGGGTCGAGCTGCAAGCGCATACCCTCGCGCAAGCGGTTGTGGATGACCGACGAGACAAGGGGGCGCTCCTCGTCCTCAGCCGTCTCCCGCTCAACGAGCGAGCCGATGGTCACAACGTCGAAGACCGTGAGGTTATGCTCCTCGGCATACTGCATGTTCACAGCAGTGAACTCTATCTCGAACTGGTCGAGCAGCACACGTATGACATCGCTGGCCGTGGCTTCCTCGGGGATGATATAGGTCTTGGGATAGAGGAAGCCCTCAAGCGAGTTGTCGTAGACGCCCTCAAGGAAGGGATAATCGGAGACGTACTGGTCGGCCGCGTACACCTGCTCCATGAAAGTGGCGGCGGGGATACCGCATATCTCTTCGACCCGGTCGGCAGTTTCTTGAGCTGTCAACCCCTCGGGGATGGTGAGTTTGTTGCCATCGGGCTGCACGATGGGGCCTTCGACAAGCCTGTCTATGAGCTCGTCGATGTCCATGCCCGTCGTGAGGGTGTAGAGCCCCGGCCTGAGCTTGTCCGAGACAGCACGCTCGACAACGCGGCTCGTGAAGGCGCGGGTTTCGGCAATGACGCCCTTCTCCTTGAGCTTGGTGGCGATGACGCTCGTCGCGTCGCCTTCGTCGATCCTCACCGTTACCGTGATGCCCGGCTCGATGGCCTCGGGGGTTCCTAGGAACATGTCGTAGAGCTCAATGCCGCCATAGACCAAGGCCGCCGCGACCCCCAGGAACAGGACGACCGCGATGATGATTGGCCATTTGCGCCGGCGCGGCCTGATGGCCGAGGTGTCGTAAGAGGCGAACTGCTTGGCAGCCTGTTTGTGCGCAAAGCGCGACCGCTTGACGACGTAGGGCTTGTAGGCATTTGGGTTTGCGCCGGGGCTCGTGTTTGTGCTCTGCCGCGAGCTTGGCCGCAGCGAGGAGTTGTGCTGCGTGTTAGGGTCGGGCGGTACGCTGTGCCTTCCTTGCGTCTTTGCCATCTGCGCTGGTCCTGTTCATCATCAAGGGGCTGCTGGCGGTGAGGCCCTTATGCCATCCCACCCCCAGCCCTACTGGTCTAACTGGCTTCACGCCGCCCGTCAAGATACGCCTGTAAAACGAGCGACGCCGCTATCATGTCTATTTTACCCCGCATTGTACGTTCTGAGTACCCGGATTCGCGCAGTATTCGCTTTGCCTCGGTGCTTGACAGCCGCTCATCCTGAAAAACAAGGGGCAAACCGGTTTGCCGGGCCACCTGTTGGGCCGTCTCACGCGTACCTGCCGCCTGTGCGTTCTCCTCCCCCAAAAGCGAGAGCGGAAGACCGCAGCAGAGAAGGCCGGGCTCATAGTCCTCGATAATCCTCCGGAACGCAGTGCTGTTAGCAAGCACCTCGCTGGTCGCTAAAACGCTAATTGGTGTAGCAATTTTAGCAGCGGCATCAGACACCGCGATGCCGGTACGCTTCTCGCCTATGTCGAGTGCCAGAATCCTCATGCGTACTGTGAGCGAGCGAGGGCGAGGGCGTCGTCGAGGGCAGATACGTCCTTGCCGCCGGCCTGGGCCATCGTGGGCTTGCCGCCACCGCCGCCTTTGATGAGGGGGGCGGCCTGCTTGATCACGGCACCGGCGTTAAAGCCCGCATCGACTGCCGGCTGTGTGCCAGCGGCAAGCAGCAGCGGCGACCCGGCGGGCGTGATGCTGCCCAGCACAACGGCGGCGGCGCTGCCCAGCTTGCCCCGCAGCTCGTCCCATGCGCCGCGCAGGCCCTCGACGTCGAGGCCATCCAGGCGGGCGACCACGAGCGTGTAGCCCGCCACGTCAAGCGCGCCGTCGAGCAGCACCTGCACACTGCCCGCAGCAGCGGCCTTGCGACCCGCCGCAAGCGTGTCTTCAAGCTCACGGATGCGGGCCAGGGTTGCCACGGCCTTGTCCGCAACCTCTAAGGGGCCTGACTTGAGGGCGGCGGCGGCCTTGCGCAGCTCTGCCTCCATGCGGTTGACGTGTTGGAGGGCGTCGAAGCTTGTGACGGCCTCGATGCGGCGCAGGCTGGCGCCCACGCTCGACTCGCCGGTGATCTTGAGGAAGCCTATCTGGGCGGTATGGGTGACGTGGGTGCCGCCACAGAGCTCGCGGGAGGCGGGGCCGGCCTCAAGCACGCGCACGCGCTCGCCATACTTCTCGCCAAAGAGGGCGGTCACGCCGCTGTCGCGGGCCTCGTCGAGCGAAGTCTCGTAGGAGCTCACGGTGCCGTCCTCCATGATGAGGATGTTGACCTGCTCCTCGATCTCGCGCAGTTGCGCGGCGGTGAGGGGCTCGAAGTGCGTGAAGTCGAAGCGCAGGTGGTCGGGGGCCACGAGGGAGCCGGCCTGCTTGACGTGCTCGCCCAGTATCTGCTGCAACGCGTAGTGCAGCAGGTGGGTGGCGGTGTGGTTGCGCTCGGTGCGCTCGCGGCGCATCGTGTCGATATGCGCGTGTACCGCGTCGCCCACGCGCAGGGTGCCGTCGATAGAGCCCTCGTGCGCATAGACGGCCTTCTCAAAGACCCTGGTATCGGTGACGGTAAAGACGGTTGCTGGAGCAGGTGGGGTGGGGGAAGTGATGGGGGTGGCAGGAGTAGCGAGGGTGGTGGTGCTGGGAGTGGTGGAGGTGGTGATAAGGCCGGTGTCGCCTACCTGGCCACCCATCTCGGCGTAGAACGGGGTGCGGTCGAGGATGACCTGCGCCGCCTGGCCATTGGTGATGGAGTCAACGGATACCTTATGTGTTTGACCGCTAGCATCTGTCTCGCTCACCACGAGGGCGACAACGGTGGCATCAAGCTCCTTGTGGGTATAGCCCGCGAAAGCCGTGGGGCCGCTTTGGTTGAGGATGTCGAGCCACACGTCGCCCTGCACCCAGGCACCGCCCTTGGCGTGTGCGCGGGCGCGTGTGCGCTGGTTGTCCATATGTGCCTCAAAGCCCTCACGGTCGACGCCGATGCCCTGCTCGCCCGCTATCTCGACGGTGAGGTCGATGGGAAACCCGTAGCGGTCATGCAGCTCGAAGGCGGCTTTGCCGGAGAGGGTGGGGGCGGTGGGCGCAGTGGGGGCGGTCTTGTCCAAAAGGGCATCGAGGTGCTGGTCGAGGTAGACCTGGCCCTGGCGGAGGGTCTGGTTGAAGCGTTCTTCCTCGGCGTGGACGATGCGCTCTATGAGGCGTTGGTTCTCGCGCAGCTCGGGGTAGGGGCCGGCCATCTCGTCGATGACGGCGGTGAGGTAGGCGCCCAAAAACGGCGGCTCGATGCCCAGCAGTTGACCGTGGCGCACGGCGCGGCGCAGCAAGCGGCGCAGCACGTAGCCGCGGCCCTCGTTGGAGGGCAGGATGCCGTCGGCAATCATGAAGGCCACGGCGCGGGCGTGGTCGGCCACGATGCGCAGTGAGAGGTCGGTCGAGGCGGGTGATGAGGGTTTTGCGCTCGATGGGTCAAGGGCGGGCGTGGGAGCATGGGGCGCTTCGGCGGGGGACGGGGCGCCATTGTAGCGTTTGCCACTCAGCTTCTCCCCTACCGCAATGAGGCCGCGCAGGATGTCGGTCTCGTAGTTGGACTGCACGCCCTGCAGGATAGCGGCGGTGCGCTCAAGGCCCATGCCGGTATCGATGTTCTTCTTGGGCAGCGGCTTGAGGGTGCCGTCCTCCTGGCGGTCGTACTGTGTGAAGACGCAGTTCCAGTACTCAAGAAAGCGGTCACAGTCACAGCCAGGGGCGCAGCCGGGCTTGCCGCAGCCATGCTGGGGGCCTTGGTCGTAGTAGAGCTCGCTGCAAGGGCCGCAGGGGCCGGTGGGGCCGGCCGTCCAGAAGTTGTCTTCCTCGCCCAGGCGGGTGATATGGGAGTCGGGGACGCCCAGTGAACGCCAGATGTCTACGGTCTCATCGTCATCCAAGTACACGGTGAAGTACAGCCGCTCGGGGTCAAAACCCAGCACCTCGGTCGAGAACTCGTAGGCCCAGGCGCACATCTCCTCCTTGAAATACTCCCCAAACGAGAAGTTGCCCAGCATCTCAAAGAAGCTCAGGTGCCGCCCCGTGGTGCCAATGATGTCGATGTCGGTGGTGCGCACGCACTTCTGCACCGTCGTGGTGCCAATATAGGGTGCCTCAAGCTGCTTTTGCTGCAGGAAGTAGGGCTTAAACTGCACCATGCCGGCGCTGGTGAGCAGCAACGAGGGGTCGTCAGGCACAAGCGAGCTCGAGGGCCAGCGCTTACAGCCCTTCTCCTCGAAGAAGGCAAGGTATCTCTCACGTAGTTCTGCGCTTTTCACAGTCGTCTCCTTGATTGAAGGTAGAGACCGTATTATAGCGGATTATTGGGAAGGGCATGTTAACCTGCACACAGAGTCTGCAGGGTGCTCATAACTGCTAACAGCCAGCGCTTCCTTTTCCTTAGTTGAGAGGCAACGTGAGAGCGGCCTCGTGGTCGAGGGAAAAGGTCGCGTCGTAGAGGTATGCGAAGGCGGTTATGGTGCGAAGCTCCTCCTCAGTGGTGGCGTAGTAGTCCCAAGTGGTTGTAAGCGTACCGGTGGCGCGGTCAAAGTATGAGTGCGTAAGGACATCCTGGTTGTTCTCGGCGAGCTTCACGGAGGTCAGGTCGTCGGGCATGAACAATGTCTTGCCCTGATACGCGAGCAGATGCCCGTAGGGCTTGAGCGTGACGGTTATGCGGCTGTCTTCGACCAGGTATGTCTCCACGGTGTATCCACCCAGAGGAGTCACCGCAACCTGCGCGCCTACCTGGGTGAGGTTAGCGGTACGCAGCCCGTTTTGCCCGGCGGCACCGTCGTTTGAGACGATGGGCGTGAGCGTGACGCTTTGCGTGGTGGGGTCAAGGCCCAGTAGCTCATAGGTGTAGGAGCTGTACCGGGCAACACTGAGCTTGCTTTCCTTACCATCCATCTCAGCGCCTATGAGCTCAGACCGCCCGTCAAGGCCACCTACCCACAGTACCTGTGCGGTGTTTCCCCTGTCGTCGGCGACCAGGTATGCTTCGAGCCCCTGCGGCTGTGCGGGGACATCGCCAGCCATCTGCTCTGCGACCGTGACGGTCGCGCCAAAAGGGGTGAACGCTATTCTCTGGAGGTCAAGCGTCCTTTGTTCCTGGCCTCCCGTAAACGTGTAGATGCCGGGCTCGATTGCACGGGTGAGGGCGGCGGGGGCGCCCTTGTTAACGAGCACCTTGAAGACCAGTCCGCTTTGCAGGCTTGGGTAAAGGGGCTCTGTGCCACCTGCAAACACCTTGAGGTCATCAACATCGATGGTAAGCTCGAACTGGTTGGGCTGCGGTGTGACGATGACCTGGTGGACCATCACCGCCAACGTATGCTCATCCACGAGATACGGGTCGCAGTCTTGGCTGTCAACAGTGGATACGGGCGTGGTGTTGGCCGTAAAAGGCTGCCCGTTGGCGAGTAGGTGGAACCGGGGGGCGAGTATAAAGAGCCCCCACCAGGTAGGAACGGGTGCGTTGCTCCCCGTGTGAAGGCCCGTAGTGTCGATAGGCTGGTCAAAGGCCAGCGTAAAGAACGCGTTGACAAAGCTGTCGTCCACGGCAACGGCATCGAGCGTGATGGTTCCTCCGTCAAATGCCTGCGTCTGGCCAACCGGCGCGTTAAACTGCTCAAGGCTCGCCTGTGAGCCCTGAAAGTACAAAGACGCATTGCCCTCGCCAAGGGTCGGTTGTGGTGGGGAGAAGTACGTGATGTCCTGCGCGCTCATGAACGCCCCGATGCCGAGTACCGTCGCGTAGGCCGCCGACGGGAGCGCCACTGCCAACGCCGCCACGAGGAGCGCCGTGCGCAGTTTCCCGACATGTGGGCGGGAGGGCATCTGGTCGAGCTGGTCGAGGCCCAGCTTTTCAAACGTCCTGCGGCGCAGGGATTCCTCGTCAAAGGCCACGGGTTTGATGTTGTAGAGCTCATCGTTTGTTGGGTAGTCCTGCATAGCAGCCTCTCTTTTCACTTTTCTTGCAGTTTGCGTCTCAGGGTCATGCGGCTGCGGTAGAGCCGGCTCTTCACGGCTGCCTCAGTCATGTGGGTGTCGTGGGCTATGCGTGCGATGCTCTGCTGCTCGTCATAACGGCGCTTGAGGAGTTCCCGGTCCTGTGGGCGCAGGCCGTCGATTGCCTCGGCGACCAAGCTGGTGTCCTGGCATGGGGCCGGCTCCTGATCCTGGTCCTGGCCGTCGGTGCCTAGGAGCGCCTGTAGTATGAGGGGCGGCTGCAGGCCGTCCTCCTGCAATGCCTGGGCGGGATGTATGTGGCGCAGATGCTTAATCGCGGTGTTGCGGGCAACAACACCAAGCCAGGCCTTGAGGTTGCTGTTGGGCCTGAGCTCTGCGGCCTTGCCCCAGAGGGCGATAAAGGTGTCGGAAGCAACCTCCTCGACATCCTCCTGCGTTGAGAGACGGCCCAGAGTGCGCTGGGCAACCGCCGTGACATAGCCGCCATACTGCGCAATCGCATCTTGCAGGGCGCAGGGCTCCTGCCGTCTCAACGCCTTGAGCAACCGCTGCTCATCCCTGCCGGTCATCGCATGAGTGCCTTCCTGTGGGCCTACGGCAAACCTGGTGTCCTCTCACTAGAGACAAGAACCCACCACGATGACAAAACGTAGCGGCATTTGCAGATTTTAGAGGATTCTACCGGTGAGTGGCTGAGTTCGCTCCGCTTCGCGGCGACTGTGAGCGGCAGCCGCAGTGACTCGAACAGATTGATGTGGGTCAAGTAGGGTCTGTGGGGGCAGGGAGTGGTGTGGGGACTGGGGCGACGTCGGCGGCGGGTGGAGCGGGGGTGGAACGGGGAGACCTTGTGCGAGCACACCAAAAAATCAAGAAAACTTCCTTTGTCTGGTTGGTCGATCTAAGAGCAATTTAAAAGTCAAAAATATCTGACAGACAGTATCTTTAAAAGATGACAGTATTGTGATACCCTGATTTTAGGAGGTATACCATGGACGACGTTATGGGAATCATCGATCAGATTATCAACTTGCGGGAGCGCAACAAGCTTACCCAAGAGGCAGTGGCTCGGGCGCTTGGTGTGAGCCGCCAGGTCTATAACCAGGTAGAGCAGGGCAAGCGAGGCCTTAGCTTGAAGGAGTTGGGGGTTCTCTCTGGGTTGTTTGGGGTCTCATTGGTGGATTTCTTCACACAGCCCATCGATGTGCGTAAGTTTGAACAGATGTACTTCTATATCCTGGACAAGCTTGGCTCTGTGACCAAAACCAAGCTCGCCAAGCTGTTGTATCTGGCTGACTTTCGCAACTTCTACGAGACGTTGGAGCCTATGAGCGGTGTCCGGTACGTCTGTCGAACCTATGGGCCGGTGCCTGACATCTTCTTCGAGTTGACAAATGACCTTTTTGATCAAGGCAGGATTGCCATCGAGCCCGCGGGCGATGCCCTTATCATCCGGTCTACAAGCACAGCGTGCTCAACAGAGGCACTCAGCAAGGAAGAGAAGCAGCGAATCGACGAGATCGTTGACGTATGGCGAGACAAGCGAACCCAGGAGCTGGTCAACTTCACCCATGAGCAGAAGCCCTGGCGTGCCAGCCGCAACGGCGAGTACATCCCCTA
>JAITNB010000046.1 GCA_031290695.1 Coriobacteriales bacterium
GGCCCACCACACGGCGGTTATCACAAAGCTGACCTTCGTCGCCAGTACCGTCTCAAGCCCAAACGCGCTGCCGCCAAAGATGAGCGCGATGCACAGCAAAAACGGGATGAGCGAGCCAAGGTAGCCCCACGCGTAGCCCTTGGACGAAAGCGCGTCGTAGTTCTTCTCCTCCGTGGCATCCACCAAAAACGCATCATAGAACACCATCGAGGTGTTAAGCCCCACCGCGGCTATCACGTACAGCACCAAAAACGCCACCGCCTCCACCGGAATACTCAGCGCAGCGCTGGCAACCACGCCGGTGCCCACTGTGCCAATGAAGAACTTCATCTTGTTGCCCTGATAGTCGGCCAGTGACCCCAGCACGGGCATGAGCAGCGCCACAATGAGCGACACGACCGTCTCGGCCAGGCCCCAACCCACCACCACAGAGCCGGTGATGAGCGACCCAAAATAGATGGGTGCCACCGCCGTCGAGAACATCACAAACGCAGAGTTTCCCACATCATAGAGAACCCAGCTGCGCTCGCGTGTATCCATCCGTTTGCCTGCCATAGGGCTCCTTAGAAAACAGTCGGTAAAAACTTCGCTGTCAACCATAGTGGATTTTGGGAGAAAGTGGAACAATATACTCAAAAGAATCTGCCAGTTCCAAGACTAATTTCAACGCGAAGGAGAGAAGACCATGCCGGCGATACTCACACATCACCTCTTTGGCAAAGCGGTACTCTCAAAGCTGGGGGCCGGTGCGTTTCCCACACGTGACGAGCGCGATGCCTTTTTGCTGGGCAACCAGGGGCCCGACCCGTTTTTCTATGCCGTGTTCACGCCCCAGATGATCGCCGTGAAGAAGTTTGGCAGCGCGCTGCACAGCGAGAAGGTCAATGAGAGCATCGACGCCCTGCGTGCGTTGGTACGCGCGCTCCCCGAGCCACAACAGAAGGTGGCCGACTCGTACCTCTGCGGCTACCTGTGCCACTTCACGCTCGACAGCATCGAGCACCCCCTGGTCTTCTCGCAGCAGTACGCGATCACTGGCGCGGGCGTTGAGGGGCTCGACGCAGATGACGGCCCTTTTGTGCATGGGCAGATAGAGAGCGACCTCGACACCATGATGCTCTACCAGCTCACGGGCAGGACCATACGCGAGTTTGTTGTGCCGCGGCAGGTCCTCTTTGCCAGCGACGAGGTCCTGCGGCTCGCAAACAGCCTGTATACACAGGTTGCCCTGGGCGTCTATGGGCTTGAGCTGCCGGGCGACGCGTTCTCCCGCAGCGTGAGGGACATGCGTGCGAGTGTTCGTGTGCTGTACTCGCCCTCGGGCAAAAAGCGCGTCGTACTGGGGTACCTTGAGCGCGTCTTTCGCCGCCACAGCCTCATGCAAGCGATGTCACACCGCGAACAAGCGGGCGAGGACTGCGCCTTTAACAACAGCGCGCATGCCACGTGGACACACCCCTTCACCGGCGACCAGCACGACACCTCGTTCACCGACGGCTTTAACAACGCCATCCCCGTCGCCCTCGAGAACCTGCGCCTGCACAAGGAGGCCGCCGCAACCCCCCTCATCACCGCCGGCCTCGACTTCGATGGGCGTCCTACGCGGTAGAGCGCGCGCAGGGGCGAAGCAGTTGCGGGATACCTTAAGGGCAACCGCACCGGGCGACTACCTGCTGCAACATTGCAATACGTTGGATAAGTGCGTGACAAAGCGCGTCACGTCGGGCATCGTCGATAAAAGGGCTTTGGGCAAGCAGCTCAGAATACTCTTCGTCGATGCCGCGCAATGCCGAGAAGTCGAGCCAGTCGAAACCCTTGACGTGCTTGATTTGCTCGGCGTGATGGGCATTGAAGGGCTTGCTGCTCACCTTCTCGCTTGCACGGATCCATGGCGTAAATTGATTGTGCCACAACGCTGTGCCACTGTCGAATACCGGCGCGGGACCAAGCCATTGCAACGTGTTTGCATCACGAACCACCCCAAAGTTGTTGAAGTGTCGGTCGGTGTTGACAATCAGGTAGTCGAGGGTCAGCATCTGGTCAAGCAGTGACCTGACGTCGGGGATACCAAAGCTCTCACAACACGCCAGATAATGGCGGTAGTGGGAATCGTTCTTCGACTTCTTTTTTGTTGTATAAATGTGCCAGGCGCTCACAAGTTCGGTGTGTGTGTCGATGAAGTCCTCACAGAGGCTCACCGGCTTCTCGCCATCCCAAGACAGGGTGTAGTCGACATGGGCTACTCCGAGCCGCCTCATGATACTTGATGCCAACACCTCATTCAACGGTTCCTGATAAGCTGGCTCGCTGCCGCCTTTGACCAGCAGGCGCCGCCCGTCGGCAATGACCCACTTCTTCTTGAGCCAACCGTCAGAAGTATTGTCGGGTGACATCAAGTCAAGCTCGGTGCCTTTGGGTGCGTGACCAAACAGCGCGTTGCCCACATCCTCGGAGAACTCGTTCTCAAAGAAGTTTATCCTGTCCCAGTCCAACGGTTTTGCCTTGGCATCTACCCAGTACTGATCCGACAGCGAAAGCCCAAAACACTGGAGCAGGAGCAGGCCGGTTGATGAGACGTTAAGGGCCACAAGCGCCTCACGCAACCCCGAGCGGCTGGCGGGAATCGCCCGGCCAACCCACCAGTTGTTGAGCGAGCGGCGCGAAGGCATGACGCCCTCGACCACCTCGACACCAACGGGGATGTGCGCAGGCTCAAAGACCTCCCCGATACTCAAGATAGCAGAAGTCTCCTCGTCTATCTCAAGCTCGAGGACCGGCCTCTTCTTATGCATCAACGTATATTCCATACCCTAATGATACCACGCACCAGCAAGAGCGTGGCGGCTACTCCCCCTTTGGGGGCAGCGACGGGATCGCCACTATAAAGCAGGCGCCGCCGGTGGGGAGGTTGACGGCTTCGACGGTGCCGTCGTGGGCGGTGACGATGGCCTTGACGATGGTGAGGCCCAGACCAGTGCCTCCCGTGGTGCGGGCGCGGCTAAAATCGCCACGGTAGAAGCGGTCAAAGAGGCGGGCAGGGTCTACGTCGCCAAATCCGGGGCCGTCGTCGCTTACCGTGATAACGCTGTGCTCGCGTATGCCGCTCAGCTCCACATGGATGCGCCCGCCCTCGTCAACAAAACGGCTCGCGTTCTCGATGAGGTTCTGCACCACCTGTTGCAGGCGGTCGGGGTCGCCAAGGACGTCGGGCGCCTCGCCGCCCACCGTAAGCTGCGCCCCGCGCATGTCGAGCAGCGGCTCAAGCATGTCGGCCGCGTGTTGTACAGTGTCGTGCAGGTTCACGCGCGCCAGCACGGTCTCGCCGTCGCCCTCGATACGCTGCAAGGTCATGAGGTCGTTGGCAAGCCGGGTGAGCCGCTCGCTCTCGCGCACGATGGTACGGCAGAAGTGTTGACGGTCCTCAAGCGGTATGTCCTCGTCCATGAGCGTCTCGGCCGCACCGCGTATCGCCGTAAGCGGTGTGCGCAGCTCATGGGACACGTCGCTGATAAACTGCCCCTGCCGCTTGCCCTCGGCCGCGACATCGGCCAGCGAGGCCCGCGTTCGCGCACTCACCTTGTCAAGCGCCACCGCCAACTCGCGTATCCCCTGGGGCGAACGCTCAACCGCCCCGTCAAAGAAGCGCACCTGCAAATGCCCGCTCGCCAACTGCTGCGCCTTCTCCAACAGGCTGTTGAGCGGTGCCAGAAAATACCCCGTGGTGGCATAGCACGCAAGAAACGCCACGAGTGCCAACGGCAGCGCGAACATGAGCATGAGGCCGGTGCTGCGCACGCCAAAAAACCACGATGCAACCAGCAAAAGCGTCGCCAGCACAGCAACGGCGGCACCTATGAGTGCGAGGGTTATGCGAAGCGTCTTATGTTGCACGGCCGTATCTCTCGCACCATTGGTTATACGAGCTTGAAGCGGTAGCCGTAGCCACGAACCGTCTCGATGAGGGCGGGGTCTACCTGGGCGGCCTCAAGCTTGTCGCGCAGGCGCTTGACGTGGGTATCGACCGTCTTGGTCTCAACGAGGTACTCCCAGCCCCAGGCATCGTGCAGCAGCTGGTCGCGGCTGAGGACCTTGCCCGCGTGGCGCATGAGGGCGGCAAGTAGCTCGAACTCGCGCGGCGTGAGGTCGATGGGGCCGTGGTCGCTGGAGGCCAGGTGCGTACCCTCGTCAAGCGTGATGCCGCTGGCCTTGATGATCTCGCCAAAGTCTGCGCCCGCGCTCCCGCTCTCCTGCTGTGCCGTCCTGCGCAGCAGCGCCTTCACACGGGCGATAAGCTCGCGCACCCCAAAGGGCTTAGCAAGGTAGTCGTCTCCGCCTATCTCAAGGCCCACGACCTTGTCAAGCTCGGTGTCGCGGGCGCTGAGAAAGAGAACCGGCACGCTGCTGTGCGCGCGTATGCGCCGCACCACCTCGTACCCGTCCATGTTGGGCAGCATGACATCGAGTATCACCAGGTCGTACGGGTTCGCGTTGATAAGCTCGACCGCACTCGCGCCGTCGGCGGTGTCCTGCACCTCGTAGCCTTCTTTGCGCAGGTTGTAGCTCACAAACTCAGTGATGGACGGCTCGTCGTCAACAACAAGTATACGGGCAGATGAATCATTCATGCATACCACCTCTCGACTTCTCCACATACCGCAGGAGTAGGTCATTCAATAGCGAACAAAGAAGATGATACCATGCCATTGGAGTACAATACACCTAAGCGTAAGAGAACTGGCATATGCAAACAGGAATATGCGGATAAGAACGGGGATCCATCCATGTTGTTAGCGGTAGACATAGGCAACACCCAAACGGTACTCGGCCTGTATGAGGGCGAGCGGCTCAAGGCCCACTGGCGCATCGCGACCATCACCACCGACACCGCCGACGAGATACTCGTGCGGCTCCAGGGCCTTCTCCACCTGCA
>JAITNB010000086.1 GCA_031290695.1 Coriobacteriales bacterium
AAGTCGCTGATAAGGCGGCGTGTGATAGACGGTGCCAGCAGCGCGTCACCAGCCGCAACCACCTCGATGGCATGCACAAGCTCGTCGGGGTCGATGTCCTTGAGCAAGAACCCGCTCGCCCCCGCCTTGAGCGCGTTGTACACGTATTCGTCGAGGTCAAAGGTTGTAAGGATGATGATGCGCGCCTGTGCGCTGAGCGCGTCGCCCAGGATGAGCCGCGTTGCCTCGATGCCGTCACACTGCGGCATACGGATGTCCATGAGGATCACGTCGGGCTTGAGAGCGCGCGCCGCGTTGTACGCCTCGATGCCGTTGGCCGCCTCCCCCACCACCACGATGTTGGGAAACGACCCCAACAGCAGGGCAAACCCGTTGCGGATGAGTGCCTGGTCGTCAGCGATAAGTACGCGGATAAGGCCGGTTGTCTCCATAGGTGTCTATCCTTCCATCGTTGCAGGCAAACGTGTGTCGTGTTACGCGCTCTTGGCTGCCATCCTACCTCAACTTGACTGCAGTGGTATGGCCACCATGACAGTAAAACCCGCGTGTTGGTCATTCTCCTCGGCTGCAGACGGTTGGTTTGCGCCAGGCGGGTAGTTCGCTGTGTGAGGAGTGGCTACCCCCAGTGCCTCGGCGTTAAAGGGCTCGCTGCCAAACGCTATGTCGTCGACGGTCTTGCCGTCAAAGACCGGGCGCGGCTCTTGCGCGCGCTCGTTGGGAAGGGGCGGGCTGGTGTGCAGCGTGCCGCCGAGGGCGCTTGCCCGTTCGCGCATACCGATGATGCCGTGACCGCCGCCTGGTGTGGTGGCCCCCTGCCCCGTTATGCCGCTGCCGTCATCTTCGATGGTGAGGTGAGCCCAACCGTCCTGCGTGCCGAGGGTTATGCGGGCGTGCGCGGCGTGCGCGTGCTTGACAATATTGGTGGTGGCCTCGCGCACGATGCCAAAAAGGGCGACGTCGAGGTAGAGCGGCACGGTTGCGCCCTCGTAATGCGACGTGTCCAGCGTCACCGCGACACCGGCCTTCTCCAGATAAGAGACCACCTCGTCGAGGCGCTTGGTGGTGGCGGTGGGCGCCGTCTCGGCCTGGTTAGGCCCGCGCAGGACACCAACGATGGCGCGCAGCTCGTCGAGGGAGTCCTTGGCAGTGGCCCGTACCGCGCCGATGGCCTCGCGGGCAGCGGTGGGGTCGCTTTTGATAAGGCGCTCGGCAACGGCCGCCTGCAACGCAACAGCCGAGAGCGAGTGCGCGGTTATGTCGTGGACCTCGCGGGCGATGCGTACCCGCTCGTCGGCGACACGCCGCATGGCAAGCTCCTCCTGCATACGCTCGGCCTCCTCGGCACGACGGCTTGCGGCGAGCACCGACTCCTGACGGGTGCGCGCGGCATCGCCCAACGCCGTGGCGGCGACCACCATCGCGAGGTTCTGGCCATGTACCATGACGTCAAGGGCAGCGCTTGCCGGGATGACTGGCAAAAGTGCGATAACGAGACAGGTGATGGTCGCGATGACGAGCTCCTCGCGCCGAGGACGCAGGGTCGCCAGCGTGTAGAGCGCCACCATGGGCGCCGCCACCGAAACGAGTATACCGGTGTGGGCTAATTGTGTTATTCCATAAAGCAATATTGTAGCAATCCAAACTGCCTGAGGAAAGGCGCGCCGCAGCAGCAGCGGCGCCGCACAGAGGATGACGAGGGCAAAGGTCCCTATCCCAAGCTCGGGCTGCACAAAGCCAGACAGCGTGCGGTACCCCTCGTCGATGATGAGGTAGTACGAGCTGGTTGCGAGCAGCTGCGCCATCGAGAAGAGGATGACGACGAAGGCAACGCCCGCGTCAAGGAGCCAGGGCGTGAGCTTGGAATGTCTGAGGTCAGTTGGCAGATATATCCCATCCCTTTGGTGCGTCCCAACGGTAGATAAGCCCCAGGTAGTCGACGATGCTCACCGCGCCCATGAGGTTGCGGTAATGGTCGGTGAACCCGTTGGTCAGCGGCCAGCTGCGGTCGGCCGTGAGGTCGAGGTAGCCGATGGAGGGCGCGAGCGGCTCCTGGCGGCGCTTGTACTCCGCACGCTTGACGGCCTCGAGCACCTTGCCCACCGTCTGGGCGTCAAGCGGCTGCTCGCCGGCCTCGTGGCGCGTGAACTCGAGTATCTGGTCGACTCCAAGCCCGTCCTCGATATGCAGGCGCAGGATACGGTCGAGAAGGGCGTAGGGCGGCAAGGTGTCCTCGTCGCGCTGGCCCTCGTAGAGCTCTGCAGAAGGCGCCTTGTCGATGATGGGCTGCGGAATGAGCGGCTTTTGCTGGTTGCGCCATGCGGCGAGCGCATACACGTCCTCCTTGTAGACGTTGCCCAGCGGCGCGAAGGCACCCGCAGTATCGCCATACAGGGTGGAAAAGCCCATCGCCGCCTCCGACTTGTTGCCGGTGTTGAGGAGCAGCCAGCCAAAGGTGTTGGAGAGATGCATGAGGTGGATGGTGCGGATGCGCGCCTGGAGGTTTTGCAGCGCGACGGGCGACCCCTCATTGCCGATGGCGCTCACCGAGGCCTGTTTGAAGGCCTCGAAGGAGCTTGTGATGGGCATCGTGAGCGTCGCTATGCCCAAGTTGTTGGCGAGCGCGGCTGCGTCACTCACGCTCCCGGGCGACGAGTATGGCCCGGGCATCAAGACGCCATGCACCCGCTCGGGGCCAAGGGCGTCAACAGCGAGGGCAGCCGTCACTGCGGAGTCGATGCCCCCCGAGAGGCCCAGCACAACATCCGAGAACCCGTTCTTATCCACATAG
>JAITNB010000088.1 GCA_031290695.1 Coriobacteriales bacterium
GCAAACTCCCCGTGCAGTCGTAGGTAGTCATCCTCACGTAGGCCAACCTTGAGCGCACGCTCCAGCGCACGCCCTTTGCGGGCCCTGGCAAAACACCCGTCATCCGCGCACAGGTAGGCACCGCGGCCGGCGCGCTTGCCCGTGGGGTCGCACGAGACCGTCCCATCAAGGTTGCGAACAAAGCGGATAAGCGCGCGCTTGTCTGCACCTGCCCGGCAGGCCACGCATGTCCTCATTGGCTGTCTGCGCTGTTGGACCATGCTCAGATAAGCTCCCCGTCGTCGTTGGCACCGTCGTTAGCGCCACTGGCATCGCCGACGCCAGCGGGCGCACCCGCGTCGTCGCCCGTACCAACGGCCTCTTGTCCCTCGTGGGCCTGCTCAAGCAGCACGTTCTCGTGGATGCCGCAGTAACGCGAGTCGGGCCGCGCATGGTTGCGGCAGCGTACACCGTCGCTTGAGACGTACTCGCAGCGCCCATCCTCGCTCTCGGCCGACGGCTCCTCCTCGTCAAACAGCGTGTTGATGACATTGGGCAGGTCACTCACGAGCGACGAGCTCTTGATGTCGATATGCCACCCGGTAAGGCGCGCGGCGAGGCGGGCGTTCTGCCCCTCCTTGCCAATCGCGAGCGACAGCTGGTCGTCTGGCACAATGACGGTCGCGTAATGCGTCCCGTCGTCCACGAGCACCTTCGTCACCTTCGCGGGCGAAAGCGCGTTGGCCACAAAGAGCGAGGCATCCTCATCCCACTGGATCACGTCAACGCGCTCGTTACGCAGCTCCTCGACCACCATGCGCACACGCGACCCCTTGGGCCCCACACAGGCACCCACCGGGTCAAGGTTGCTCTCGCGCGAGTTCACAGCGACCTTCGAGCGGGCGCCAGCCTCACGCGCAATGGACTTGATCTCAACGATCCCGTCGTATATCTCCGGCACCTCGATCTCAAAGAGCCTACGGATGAAATCGGGATGCGTGCGGCTCACGACGATGGCCGGCCGGGTGTTCTCGCCGCGCGTGGTGGTCTCGATGGTGTTGGGGTCGCGCACCTCGATGATGAGCGACTTGAGGCGCTGGTTGTGGCGGTAGTGCTCGTTGTTGGGCTTCTCGTTGCGCTCCGAAGGATGGCGCTTGGTGTCAAAGTGCGGCAGCTCCGCCTCGACGCCGTCGCGTATCTTGATGATAGTGAAGTCGGGGGTGCTCTGCAAAACGGTCCCATTCACCAGCTCGCCCTTGCGGTCGACAAACTCGGTAAAGATGGCCTGCCGCCCCGCGTCGCGCACGATAGACATGATGACGTTCTTGGCGTTTTGCGCGGCAATACGGCTCACATCGCTCGGCGTGACATCGCGCTCCTCGAAC
Organism: Coriobacteriales bacterium; assembly: GCA_031290695.1. Next base: position 1,365 of record JAITNB010000088.1, read on the forward strand.
TCGGCATACTCGTCAGTCTCCTCGTCAGGCTCGCCCACGCCCACGAGCTCATACACATAGATGTTGCCCGTCTCCCGGTTGATGGTCACGCGCGCGTCACCCTCAAGGTCAAGGATCGTCTTGTAGCTCTTGGCGAGCGATTGCTCCAGGCGCTCAAGAAGGTACATCTCGTCGATATTCTTCTCCTGTGCCAGTGCCTCCAACGCCACCATCAAATCTGATGCCATCATCGATCCTTTCTGTTGAAATCTATGACTCCCTTTACGTGGGCCTTCTTAATGCTGAGAAGGTCGAGCCCGACCTCATGCCCGTCCACCTCGATGATAACCTTGTCGTCCACACACCCTTTGAGGACGCCTGTCCACTTGCTGCGGCCCTCAAGGGGCTCAGTGGCCACGACCACCGTCTCGCCCGCGAAGCGCACAAAGTGCGCAGCGGTGCGCAGCGGCCGATCGATCCCCGGTGAGGACACCTCAAGGGTATAGGAGCCCTTGACCGGGTCGAGCCCGTCGATGACTGCCGCTATCCAGGTATTGGCAGATGCAAGCTCATCGACAACCAGCCCGCCGGGCTTGTCGATGAATACCCGCACGACAGCCGCCTTGCCCAAACCCGTCAGCTCGACATCAACAAGCTCAAACCCCTGCGCAGCCGCGGCGGGCTCAAGTGCGCCTATGATGCCCTGTACGCTCCTGTTCCTCAAAACCGTTCCATTCCTTCTCACATAGGCGGGCAAAAGTACCCGTTACTAACAAAAGAAAGCGGGACAAGCCCACTTCCTCAAAAACCCACCGTTACGAGGCCATCTTACAACCTCACGCCGCACACATGCACGGCGCAGAGAGATTTATACCACAAATCCCCGCCTTTGCCTAGTGGCCATGTGAAAACTACTAGCCGGTGCCGGTATTCATCTTTTATCGTAGTACTGATATACAGAAGAAAACTCCCGTAGTGTAGCTTTTGTTGCCGGACTAGTTATTCTCATCCTGATTCTTTTTTCTCCTTTTTATCCAGAGGATGGAGAAGACGACCGCTGCTGCTGCCGCCGCGAATATGGCGAGTATCGACCAGAATAATGAGTTGATGCCCATCTCGGTTCCCGCGTTGTTGGAAAGTGGGGTGTCTGTGTCGTCGATAGTAGTGGTCAGAGTGTTGTCATCATCGTCCTCAGGTTGGTTGGTGGAGCTATTGTTTGTGTTGGCGTTGTTGGTATCGCTCGCGTCATCATTGTTGTTCGCATCGCTGTTATCGTCCGTATCGTCAGCAGTGCCGGTGCCATTGTTGCTGCCGCCCGTACCTTGACTGCTTGACGTGATTCGGGCAGGATTGAATGGAGGCTGTGAGCTGGGTAGCGTGTAGTTTGCGACGTCGGCACCGCGGATGGTAAACCCTGTCGCGACCACGCCAATGGAGGTACCGGGGCCCGCACTCGCAAAGGTTGCACTACCAGGTATAGCCACTACGTTGTCACCCGGTACAACATTGGCGAGTTGGGGCAGTGTGGCTATGGCCGCCGCCGTGCTGCCGTTGTAGACCTTGTCCAATACCGTACCAGCGGTGCCCCACGACAATTGACGCGATGTTATTGATGCCCGTATTCCCGTTAGCGTGGAAGAAGTCAACCGGTAGTTGATTGCGTCTGCACCTGAGAGGGTGAGCGCTGCTGAGGCAGTGTACGTACCAGTATTCTTTTGTGGATAGGCATCCAGCGCGGCGACGAGGCCCACTTCGTCGCCCGCTAATACACCGCTCAACCCCAGGGAGCCACTGGTCGCTCCCCTTGCCAGCGTGCCGTCGTAGACTTTGCTGGCTGCAAAGTTGCCTGTCGTCGCCGTTAGCAGAGCCGGGGTGATGGTGAAGTCTATGGTGGTTGAGCCAGTGTATGGTTCCGTGTCGGTCACGCGGATAGTCACCGTGTAGTCACCCGCTGCTACGGGGGCAGAGGTTCCCGAGTAAACGGTGCCATCGCGCCCTGAATAAGAAACCGCATACGTAGGCGCGACAGCCTGCCCATTGGACACGACGATGAAGGTGGGAGTTCCCGTATAACCCGTATGTGCCTGTTTGTTGTAGACAGCTCCTGACGATGCGACACCTTGGATGCGCACTTGGGCCTTTGCTACGGTCACAACCGTGATATTCGCTGTGAACGTGACATAGTTATCGCTCGTGACAACAATACTCACGGTCGCGCTGATCCCCACACCAGATACCGCATTCACCCTAAGGGGGAGTGAAGGCGTTGACAGGGTTCCAGAGGGCGGTGATGCGAGCAGTCCCGAAGGATTGTTAACAGAGGCAACGGCATACCTTACGCCAGTGAGCCCCGCAACCTGGGGTAACAGTGACGCAAGGTCGAAGGTATAGGCCGAAGCGTAGCCCTGGGCAACCTCCAGGGTGCGCCCAATGCCATTCACAAGCGCCTTTGACACCGTGACGGGGACCTGGGCCGTGCTGGGGGCCACCGGCTCGTAGTTGGCCAGGGTCTCGGCGCTGGGCGTGAAGGCGGCCGGCCACGCCGAGGCGCCTGCGC
>JAITNB010000122.1 GCA_031290695.1 Coriobacteriales bacterium
GAGTCGACGCGGATGGTGCCGTTCATGAGCTCGACGATGCGTTTGGAGATGGCGAGCCCCAGGCCGGTGCCGCCAAAGCGGCTGGCTATACTCTTGTCGGCCTGCTGGAAGGAGTTGAACAGGAGTTCCTTTTGCTCGTTGGAGATGCCGATGCCGGAGTCGGTCACGGCGACCTCGATGCGCGCCACGCCGTCATCGCCAAGCCCCGCAAGGCGCGCGTCGACGCATATCGTGCCGCCGTCGGGCGTGAACTTGACGGCGTTCGAGAGCAGGTTGGCGACCACCTGGGACAGGCGCTGCTCGTCGGCAAAGAGGTTGCTGGGGACGTCGTCTGCGCAGGTGGTGCCAAGCGTCAGGTGCTTCTCCTCGACCTTGAACTGGAAGATGTCGGCGACCTTGGCGAGCATGTGCCTAAAGTCAAACGCATGGGGCGCGAGCTCGAGCTTGCCCGACTCGATCTTGGACATATCGAGTATGTCGTTGATAACGCCCAGCAGGTGCGTCGACGCCTCCTCGATCTTTGTGATGCAGTAGTCCTTGCGCGCAACGTCGGTTGCTGCATCGGCCACCTGTGTCATGCCGATGATGGCGTTGAGGGGCGTGCGTATCTCATGGCTCATGCTGGAGAGGAAGTCGCCCTTCGCACGGCTCGCGCCCTCGGCCTCGACCTTGAGCCGCGAGAGCTCGACGTTGCGCTGGTCAAGCTCGGTGTAGGGCCGTGTGATGAGGTTTGAGAGGAAGAGGGCGAACAGGATGCCCAGCGCCACCAGCACCACGCCCGTGATGAGGAAGATGCGCGTGATGCTCTCTGCTGGCGTCTCGGACGCGAGCACTACCACGAGGAGCGCCCAGTGCTCTTTGGCGTGCTCGATGGGGATAAACGCGACAATCGTGTCGCCCCCGGCCGTTGGCACCTGGGTGACGTCCTCGACCGTCTCGGCCAGGGCTATCTGCGCGAGTTGCGCAAACCCGTCGTTGGCAAACGCGGGCGAGCTGTAGTGCGTGCCTACCCGCCCAACGTTTGTGTCGGCAACCACATAGCCGCCCCCGTCGATGAGCGACACCTTGCCCGTGTTGTAGACGCCGTAATTGGACTGCGCTATGAGCTGCGAGAAGTAGTCGCCGCGCAATGTCGCGATAAACACCGCGCCGCTGGGCAGCCTCGTGTAGGCGCGGATCACCGTTGTGCCGCCGTCAGTGAGCTCCGAGTTGTCAAGGGTCACGCCCTCATCCGGCACCTTTGCGAGGTACTGCCCGGTGTCGTCGGTGGGCCGGGCGTATTCGAACTCCTTGCGCTCGCGCGAGACAAAGGTGCCGTCGGGCGTGATATAGGCGATGCTGATAAAGTTTGGTCCTGTGCTTATCTCGGTGTCCATCGCCGCGCCCAGCGCATCCACCCCGCCCTGGCCATAGGCGTTGTCCATGATGTTGCCCACATAGCTCGCGTCCTGGTCGATCTTCTCGATGCTGTTCACTATCATGTCGGAGGCGAGGTGTCCCACGAGCAGCAGGTCGTCAGACACCGTCTTGGTAATCTCCCGCTGGCTGTTGACCACGCCCACCGTCGTGCTTATCACGGCGATGACGAGCACGACGGCCATGATGATGGCGGCAACGCGCACCCGCATCGAGACCCTGATGTTCCTTTGCGGCATATCGTCCATCAAGCCCCTGCCCGACCCCTCGTTTGCTAAGGTATCAATGAAGTCTAACATACGTGGCCAGCAGCAGGCCCAAGGCAGACGTGGTTATTCTGTGGTGTTTTTAGACTATATGCAAGTAAGCCCGGCCCAGCCTAGCCCGCCGGCTCGCCCAGCTGGCGCCTTACGAGGGCGACGATGCGCTGGTAGGAGGTCGCACGGTCAAAGTGCTCCCGGGCCAGCTGGCGCGCGTTGGTGCCCATTGCCGCACGGCGCGCGGGGTCGTCGTGCAGGGACGCTATCGCGCCCGCAAGCGCCTCGACATCCTCCGCCTCTACATTGACGCCGATGCCCGCGCGGTCGACGAGGCCCTTGAGCTCGGCGTTGCCGTTGGTGTTCACCACCGGCTTGCCCGCGGCGACGTAGTCGGCGATCTTGCTGGCGATAGGCTGGGGCGCCCTTTTGATAAACGAGTTCACGACGATGTCGGAGTGTATGAGGTAGGCGGCCATCATGGGGTACTCGCGGTAGCCGGTGAACGTGATGTTGGCGTCGAGCGTCTTGGCGAGCTCCTCAAGGCGCTCCTGGCTGGGGCCGCTGCCGATGATGAGCGTGCGCACGGCATCATAGCCACGCTGTTTGAGCACAGCCGTTGCGTGCAGGAGTGTCCCAATATCATAGACGGCGTCCAGCGTGCCGGTGTAGGTGACCCAGAACTCGCCCGCGCCCTTATCCACCAGGGCCTTGTTCTTGTGCGCGTGGGCATCGAATGCAGCAAGCTCGTTGCCCACGTAGGCAGTGAGGCGCTCGATGTTTGCAGGGCGGTGGGTGAAGGGGTGTGCCGCGTACTCCTCTGAGGTGCCCACGACGGCCGTGGCATATTGGTAGGCGACGCGCGCGTCACGCGTGAAGGGGAGGGACGCGAGGTCGCCTATGAGGGGGACGTCGGGCATCGTGCGCATGGTCTCGAACCAGTGGTCGTTGACGTCGACGATAAAGGGGATGGCGCGTTTGTGGGCATACCTGGCGGCGGCACAGGCGACCTCGTTGGGAGGTATCTCGCAGTAGACGAGGTCAAAGGGCGCGGCGGCGCCAAGGTAGGACTTGAGGTTTTTGGCGGCGGCCTTGTGGCTCTTTATACGCGTGCGCTCGATGCTCCGCTCATAGCCCGGCTCGTCGATGAACGCCACCTTGAAGGGGTAACGGTGAAAGCTGGGGTCGTCGGTCTTACGCTGTTGCTGCTCCCAGAACTGGAACGCCGAGGTGATAAGCTCGACCTCGAGGCCTGCGGCGGCAAGATAACTGGCGATGGAGAGAAAGCGGGTGCACCCCTTCTTCTCGCGCCCGATCCTGACCCCTGCGGTTATGACTGCGATTCGTCTCGTCCTGGCCATGCCTGCCCTTTTGCCGCTGCTGGTGCGCTGCTGGTGCGCTGGTGGTAAAGCCACATGATACCATCTTGCCGCACTGCTTGTCTTTTGTCAGTCAACAGCGTGAATAAAAAGCCAAAATTATGTATATAAATAGCGGTAAATTAGCCATAAATGAATAGTTTTAGTAAAAGTATTGACGATAAGGATAATTCTGGTACGCTAGGCGCTTGTTATATCCCACTACTGTCATCCTATGCGGCTTCGCTCGGGATGGCCGTAAAGACCCAGGAGAGCTGCACCATTATGGAGGACCAACCAGGCACTACACAGATTATGAAGGCCGCCGTCATAGGCGCCGCGGGCTACGCCGGCATCGAGCTGGTGCGCTATCTTTTGGGGCATCCCGGCTTCAAGCTTGTTGCGGCTACCTCAAACGGCGACGCGGGCAGGCCGCTCGCGCAGCTGTACCCGGCGCTCCTTGGGCGCACCGGCCTCGCGTTCACCACGCACGAGAGCGTCGTCGACGCGGGCGCCCCCTGCTGCGACGTCGCCTTCCTCGCGGTGCCGCACACGGCCGCGCTCGTGATGGCGCCCGCCCTCTTGCGCAGGGGCTGCACCGTCATCGACCTCAGTGCCGACTTTAGGCTCACAAGCCCTGCCGTCTACGAGCAGTGGTACGGCACCCCCCACACCGAGCCGGGCCTCCTGGCACACGCGGTCTACGGCCTGCCCGAGCTCAACCGCGCGCAGCTTGCGGCATTGGCAACGCAGGATGCGGATAAGCCCGTGCTCGTTGCAAGCCCGGGCTGCTATCCCACCGCGAGCGCCCTGGCCGCGGCCCCTGCGTTCGCTGCGGGGCTGGTCGACGCTGGGGCACCCGTTGTCATCAACGCCATCTCGGGCGTGTCGGGGGCGGGGCGCACACCCACCATGGGCACACAATACTGCGGCGCCAACGAGGACGTCCACGCCTACGCGGCCACCACGCACCGACATACCCCCGAGATCGAGCAGACGCTCTCCCGTGCCGCCGGTAAGCCGGTGGCGGTGAGCTTCACGCCGCACCTCGCGCCCCTCACGCGCGGGCTCGTCGCAACCGCGACGCTGCGGCTTGCAGCGGGTGCCACCCTGCAAGGCGTCGAACAGGCGTATGCGCAGGCCTACGGCGGCGAGCCGTTTGTGCGGGTGCTGCCAACAGGCGTCATGCCGCAAACCTCCGCAGTGGCCGGTACCAACAAGGCCCAGGTGGGTATCGCACTCGACGTGCGTGCAGGGGTGCTGGTGGCCTCCTGTGCCATCGACAACCTGGGCAAAGGCGCGTCTGCACAGGCCATCCAGAGCGCGAACATAGTATGCGGCTTTGACGAGACGAGCGGCCTTGAACACGCCCTCGCCCCGCTGGTGTAGGAAGGAACGGCCATGATCAAGGCACACACAGGCACCATCATCAGCGGGGTCACCTTCATCGAGGGCGGCCTAGGGGCGGTTAAGGGCGTGTGCTGCGCAGGGGTCTCGGCGGGGTTCAGGCGCAACCCTGAGCGCAAGGACCTGGCGCTCGTCGTGACGGGTACTCCTGCCACCGCGGCTGGCGTGTTCACACAAAATGCCTTCTGCGCCGCTCCCGTTACCGTCTCGCGGGCGCACCTGCAGGAATGCGCTGCGGGTGCAGATGACGGCGTGCGGGCGATCGTGCTCAACTCGGGCAACGCCAACGCCGCCACCGGCGGGCCGGGCCATAACACCGCCCTTGAGGTCGCGCAGATAGCCGCACAGGCCCTTGGCTGCGAGCCCCATCAGGTCCTGCTCGCCTCTACCGGCGTCATAGGCGTCCCGCTGGCCGTTGACGGCTTTGTGGCCGGTATCTCCCAGGCGCTCGAACAGCTCGGCAGCGCCAATGGCGACGACCCCGCTGCAGGCCTTGCCGCTGCCGAGGCCATCATGACCACCGACACTGTGCCCAAGCAGTCGGCCGTGACCTTCACGGCCACGCAGAGCGACGGGGTGCAGGTGACCTACACCATCGGCGGCATGTGCAAGGGCTCCGGCATGATCCAACCCGATATGGCGACCATGCTCGCCGTGCTTGCCACCGACGCCGCGCTCACCACCGAGGCCGCCAACCTCGCGTTGCGCGAGGCGGTGGCAAGCTCGTTTAACAAGGTGACCGTCGACTCCGACACCTCGACCAACGACAGCGCCTTCTTCCTCGCGACTGGCGCCACACCCGGCAAGACCATCAACGCGGCCTGCCCGGTCTACTCGCTTTTTACCGCAGCGTTGCGCGTGCTCTGCGAGGACCTTGCGCGCCAGATCGCTGCCGACGGCGAAGGCGCTACCAAGCTCGTCACCGTCAACGTCACTGGGGCTGTCACGGCCGCCGATGCCAACCTCGCCGCCCGCGCGGTCGCCAACTCACCACTCGTCAAGACCGCCATCGCCGGCCACGATGCGAACTGGGGCCGTATCGCAATGGCCATTGGCAAGAGCGGCGCGCGCTTTGCGCAGGAGGACGTGGGCATCGCCATCATGGGCATCGAGGTGTGTGAGAAGGGCCTCACGGTCCCCTTCGACGAGGACGAGGCGCTGCGCCGCTTTGCCGAGCACCCCGAGATCGTCATCGACATCGACCTCGGTGCCGGCACCAGCGCCACCCGCATCTGGACCTGCGACCTCACGCACGACTACATCTCGATAAACGGCGACTACCGCTCGTAATAAAAGGAGGCACCGCACAATGACAGAGGACAACATACGGGCCGCGACTGCACAGGCACTGGGGCAAACGCAACTGCTCATCGAGGCGCTGCCCTGGATCAAGGACAGCACCGGCAAGACCGTCGTCATCAAGTACGGCGGTGCCGCGATGACCAACGACGACCTACGCGCAGACGTCATGAGCGACATCGTGCTCATGAAGATCATCGGCCTCAACCCCATCATCGTACACGGCGGCGGCAACGACATCACGCGCCTCAGCACGCAGCTCGGCTTGCCCGTTGAGTTTAGGGACGGCATGCGCGTGACCCCGCCCGAGGTGATGGAAATCGTTAAGATGGTGCTTATCGGCAAGGTCAACCAAGAGCTCGTCGCCCAGATGAACGCGCATGGCCACATCGCCGTGGGCCTCAACGGTGCCGACGGCCACACCATCAAGGCCACCCCCCTCAGCGACGACCTTGGCCTCGTGGGACGCGTGAGCAAGGTCGACACCACCCTTCTCCGCGACCTCATCGCCGCCGACTACGTTCCCGTTATCGCCAGCGTCGCCGTGGGGCAGGACGGCCGCTCCTACAACGTCAACGCCGACCTCGTCGCCGGCGCGATTGCCGCTGCCATAGGCGCCCACAAGGTGATCTTCCTCACCGACGTCGACGGCCTCTACAAGAACTTTGCAGATAAGACCGGCCTCGTCTCCCGCATGAAGCTCTCCCAGGCCCGAGAGTTCCTCGCGTCGGGCGAGCTGGGCAAAGGCATGTTGCCCAAACTCGAGGCCTGCGTCACGGCGCTCACCGCGGGCGTCGCCCGGGCGCACATCCTCAACGGCACCATCCCGCACGCGCTGCTGCTTGAGGTCTTCACCAACCAAGGCGTTGGTACGATGATCACCCCGGACGGCCAGGACGCCAACCTGTCCTCGTTCAAGGCCTACCCGCTCGACAACCTCGCCAGCAAACTGCATGGCGCATAAGAAGACAAAAACCAGAAAGAGAGAACGTATGAGCCTGCAACAGCAACAGCACTTGGATGAGACGTACGTCATGCAGACCTATGGGCGCAAGGCGGTAGAGTTTGTGCGCGGTGAGGGGATGCGGCTGTATGACAGCGAAGGCAACGAGTACCTCGACTTCATTGCGGGCATTGGCGCGGTGAGCGTGGGGCACGCACACCCACAGGTGACTGCGGCCCTCCAGCAACAAGCCGCAAAGCTCCTGCACGTGAGCAACTACTACTATGTCGAGGGGCGCGGCGAGCTTGCCCAGAAGCTCAACGGCCTGCTCAACGCCACCGTTGGCACCCTCGCACACGCCTCCGCTGCCACTCCCGCGGGCGCCCCCGCCCCCGTCCCCGCCAACGCCCCAGCACACAGCAGCACACCGTGGCACAGCTTCTTTGCCAACAGCGGCACCGAGGCCGTTGAGGGAGCTATTAAGCTAGCGCGCAAATACGGCACAACCAGGCTTGGTGGCGCCACAACCATCGTCAGCGCCTGGCGCTCCTTTCACGGGCGCACCCTCGCAGCGCTCGCTGCCACGGGCCAGCCCTCCAAACAGGAGGACTTCGCCCCCTTGCCCGCCGGCTTTGTACACGTGGAGCTCAACGACACCACGGCCCTTGCCCAAGCGCTCGACAACCCCGCCGCACCCGTGTGTGCCGTGCTGCTCGAATGTATCCAGGGTGAGGGCGGGGTCTGGCCCTGCACCGCCGAGTACCTGCGTGCCGTGCGCGAGGAGACCCAAAAGCGCGGTATCCTCCTCATCATCGACGAGGTGCAGACCGGCTTCTACCGCACCGGCACCTATCCCTTCGCCTTCCAGCACTACGGCATCGTGCCCGATGTCGTCACTGTTGCCAAGGGCATGGGTAACGGCGTGCCCGTTGGTGCGTTTTGCGCACACGGTGCGGCGGGGGAGATCCTCGTGCCGGGCGACCACGGCTCGACGTTTGGCGGCAGCCCCCTTGTTGTCGCGGCCGCGAACGCCACCCTTGACGCCCTCGCAGCGCAGGACTGCGCAACAAACGCACACCAGGTGGGCGCCTACCTGCAGCAACGTCTTGCAACCCTCCCGCTCGTTACACAGGTGCGCGGCAAGGGCCTCATGGTAGGCGTGGCCCTCGCCAGCCCGGTCGCTGCGCAGGTAGTCGATGCCGCCCTCGCCCATGGCCTCGTGCTCAACAGCATCGGTCCCGCCATTCTCCGCTTCCTCCCGCCCCTCATCTGCACCATCCCCCAGGTCGACACCCTCATAGACCGCCTCACCCCGTTATTGAAGGAGCACTCATGACCGCAACGGCCACAACCCTGCCCAACTGGGCCGCACTCGACAACCCGGTAGCAACCCTCAAAGGCAACCCGCTTGCGGGGCGTGACCTGCTGTGCTTGC
>JAITNB010000121.1 GCA_031290695.1 Coriobacteriales bacterium
AACGAACAACCGCCAGAGGGAGATTACCGTACCAAAGGTCAGGCCGATGGGGCACACCAGGCAAAACACGGGAAACCCAATGACGGCGCTAACAACAAGCACTCCTGCCAAAACCATCAGCCTTCTGTCACTTTTGGCTGCCTTGAGTATCCGCTCCAGGAGGGGCGCCTCCCTTGTCCTGCTCACATGGGTTTGCTGGGCAGCGATTGCTGAGACGGCATCCTTTGGTCCCAAAGGGGATTGCGCATCGTCTGCGCCGTGACTGGCGACAACCTTGCCCTTGCCCGTGAACAATGACCGAACAACTGGCGCGGGGCAGCCCCAGGCACACCAGGCCCTTCCAACCGTCAGGGTCAACACCACCACAACGCCCATTGACAACAAGGCGACAGGGAGAAAGGTCCTGCTGGCGACCATGGCCTCAAGGCCACCAAGAGGGCATAGCAGGAAGAACTCCCCTATCCCAAGGGCCGAGGGCGTGCCGATGCCACTGTCAAAGGCAAGGCTGGCGAGCACCGCGACAAGAACAAGGCTGAGTGTGAGGAGCCTGAGCAGCCGTATACGCTTATTCTGTGTCACTGCCCGCCCCTGCTTCCCGATACGTGCGGTTGGTCACTACCTCGATACCGCGTGTGCGGTTGCCGTTGAAGGACCGCAGCACATGGGCCGGACAGATCGCCTCGCACTCGCCGCAACCATTGCAAAGCCCCTCGTCAACCAAGGGGCGATTGAATGTGTCAAGGCCAATTGCCTCATACGGGCATCTTTGAGCACAGATGCCGCAGCTCCCGTCTATAAATGCCAGGCAGTTCTCCCGTATCACTACAGCAACCCCGATGCGCCCCTGGGCGGTGTCGTTGGGATCGCTTGACCCAATACAACCCGTTGGGCAGACCTGGCGGCAGAGGTCGCAATACGTACAGGAGGCCTCGCTAAAATCCAACGTGGGGCTGCGCACCTGCAACACCCCCTCCTCCAAGCGCATCGGCACCAGTACGTTGGCAGGGCAGACGCTGATGCAGCGGTAACAACGGATACAGCGGGCAGAGAACTCAGGCTCTGCCAACGCGCCCGGTGGCCGCAGCACGTTGGCTTGGGCGATGTGGGGTGCTACCGCAAACCCCGTCGCGGCTGTTGCGGCAATCACCGTACACGCTGCTATAAAACCCCGCCGGGTGATCTCCCTGTTCGAGCTCATGGGATGCACTCAGACAACGGTCGTCTTAACGGGCCTGGCTACCTCAGCAGCCGCAGAGACCTCTCCCCCATCGGCTTGCGCCCCCAGCTCCTCCAGATACTCGATATCCTGGCGAAGATAGCCTTCGACAATCAGGAGCATACCGGGATAAAAGGCACTTTGAGCATAGCGTGCCGCGGTGTCTCGCAACGCGGGAATCCAATTAAGCAGATGGGCAGTGATAAAGCTGGCCTGCCGCTGGGCCAGGTCATTGAAGGCCTTGCTGTCGCCACTCTCAAGCCTGTCGATGGACTGCAGGCTCAAGGCCGCCAGGTATTCCAGCTCAAATGCCAGATGGTCCTCCGGCTCATGCAACGAGCGGTTCACCATAAACCCATCGCGCAAGAAGATACGATAGACGTCGTCGCGCGCTTCCTGCATCATCAGGTGCTCAGGGCTGGTGAACACCGACTCATAGGGTGCCGCCACCAGGCGCTTCTGGGTATAAACGCCGGCAGAGAGAAAAATGCGGGCGTATTCTACTGCCAGTTGTGTACGCATATCGCTCTCGCAAAAGGCAAAGAACCGTCTGAGCATCGCATAGCCCTGGCCCAGTTGCTCGTTGCAGCCTTTGGGCTGCCGCCAGTCCGATTGTTCGAGAACCGCGAGGGCCTCGGTAGACAGCTCCTTCAAAAACAACTGCGAGAAAAACGTGTACATCTGCGCGCGCTCGTTAAAAAGTTCTCGGATGGACGTCGTGGCACTCATTGTCTGTTCCTGTTCTCGTTGAGGGAGGGAGCAGGGCCGCACCTACTGTGGCGCGGCCCGTTACTCCACAATCAGAGTTGGTCGAAGAAGTTGAGGATGCCGGTCCCTGTTAGCCACATCACCGCACGCAGGGCCACGGCGCCCACAATGCCGGTAGCGGCGGCGCAAGCCGACAATGCAGCCAGGGCGGGGCTTTTAACCGTATCACGCAAACACAGCACCGAGCAGATGCCGTCGATGACCAGCGCCGCGAAAAGAACAACCACCCAGCCGGTCCTGTCGTTTTGGGCAGCAGAGAGCGCGGAGCCGGCACCCAGATAATAGACCAGCGCCAGCACTATTCCCAAAGCGGCCAATGCCAATGCCAGGACGGCAGCAAAGCGGATAGAGGCAGGCTCCCGTTTTAGCACGGCTTTGAGAAAAAGGTTCAAAGCACCACCGGCAGCCGCGGCTGTTCCCAGGTAGGCAAGGGGCAAAGCGATCGAGTCCCATGCCGGACGAGCGGCCATCATATACGACGAGCCACAGGCGAAGGAGAATATCACGCCCAGCACCAGGCCGATGCCTGCAAGTACCCTGCGGGCAGTGAGCGAGGCACTGCGGGCTGTTATCAACAGATAGACAAGCACGATCAGTCCCAGCACGCCGATAAGCGCCGCCTCGATGAAAATGCCGGAGGCTGGACGGTTAAGCGCCTCCAGGATACGGTCGGGATGCGAGAGGTGTGCCACAGAGAGCAAGCCGCCAACAAGCAGGAGGAGCAGCGCGACAACCGATTCAACAACCGGTGCCTTCTCCGGCTTCTTGAGGATCTCATCGCATGCCGTTGTAGCAAATAACCAGGCACCGGTACCGCTCACGGCGGTAAATAACAGTAGTGTCCACTGGATTTCCATCAGTTATCACTCCCCTCGGTCCCCGCGTATTTGCGGGAACGCGGCCTGATGTCCCCGTCATTCCATTTGGCATACTTTGGGGAGAGGATGTAGACCGTCTGCGGATTGTTGCTCACATTGGGCAGATAATGCCGCGCTTCCTCAGAAGCCGTGGCTATCGCTACCGAGGCATCGGAGGCCGGGTCGTCAAGGTCGCCATAGAAGCGGGCCTGTCCGCAGCAGTTCTTCACACAGGCAGGCAGACCGCCTGCTGCGGTGAGGTGGTTACAAAGCGTGCACTTCTCAACAACCTCCTGCTCTTCGTTCCAACTGCGCACCCCATAGGGGCAGGCCATCATGCAGTATTTGCAGCCGATACACTTTTGCTTGTCGATAAGAACGATGTTGTTCTGCTCGTCACGAAAGGACGCGCCGGTAGGGCACACGGCCACACAGGGGGCGTCGGCACACTGCTGGCACATCGTTGGCAGCCAATAGGAGCTGACTTTGGGGAACTCCCCAAACGGCTCGATCTGCACCACCTTGTTCCATATGCTTCCCAGGGCGACATCGTTTTCCATCTTGCAGGCCACTTCGCAGCCATAGCAGCCGATGCAGCGGTCGAGGTTGACCACGATTGCGTTATGCGACATAGACGGCATTACCTCCTCCTGTATTCTCCGAGACCTCGGGCAGCCACGGCGTGAAGTCTTTGGGCTCTGTCC
>JAITNB010000081.1 GCA_031290695.1 Coriobacteriales bacterium
GCCAGCACGGTGCCAGCGTATCCTAAAGAGGTCGCTATGCAGTATGTAACCGCGGGGGAATCGCACGGGCCGTCGCTTGTTGTTATCGTGAGCGGGGTGCCGGCTGGCATCGCGCTCAACAGCACGGCCATCAATGGCGACCTTGCGCGCCGACAAAGCGGCTACGGCCGCGGGGGGCGCATGGCCATCGAGCAGGACACGGTGCGTATCCTCAGTGGTGTGCGCTTTGGCAAGACCATCGGCGCGCCCATCGCCCTGCAAATTGACAACAAAGACGGGGAGAACTGGGCGACGCGCATGGCGCAGGAGGGCCGTCCTCCCCAGGACCTTGAGCTTGAGCAGTCCCCCCGCCCCGGTCACGCCGACCTCGTAGGCGCCCTCAAGACCAACACCGCCGACTGTCGCGACGTGCTCGAACGCGCCAGCGCACGCGAGACGGCCGCGCGAGTGGCGGCGGGCGCGGTTGCCAAGGCCCTTCTCGCCAACTTTGGCGTCGAGATAGGCTCCTACGTCACGCGCATTGGCGCGGTCGCGCTCCCGCAAAGCGAGATCGACCGCAAGGCCGCAGTGTTCTCCGCATCCAAGGTCGAGGCATCTGCCGTGCGCTGCCCCTGCCCTGCCACCTCTCAGCTCATGACGCAAGCCATCGATGCTGCCCGCGCAGCGGGGGAGAGCCTTGGCGGCTGGTTTAGCGTCACCGCGACGGGGCTTGTGCCGGGCATCGGCGGCTACGCGCAGGCTGCGGACCGTCTCACGGGGCGCATTGGCGCCGCGCTCTTCTCCATCCCCGCTATCAAAGGCGTCGAGTTTGGGCTGGGCTTCAAGGCGGGCACCCTGCCCGGCAGCCAGGTTCACGACCCCATCATCGTCACCAGCGATGCCGCCCGCATCCAGCCCGTGCGCGCAACTAACAACGCCGGCGGCCTCGAAGGTGGTATGACCAACGGGGAGACCCTCCTCATCCATGCCGCCATGAAGCCCATCCCCACGATGACCACCCCGTTGGCGACCGTCAACCTGCGCACCCACGAGCGCGCCGAGGCCTCCAAAGAGCGCAGCGATATATGCGCCGTCCCCGCTGCGGCCGTTGTTGCCGAGGCAGAGGTCGCCCTCGTCCTCGCAAACGCCTATACGGAGAAGTTCGGGCGTGACGCCCTCGTTGACTGCCTCGCTTCCTTTGAGTCGTATGTGGCACGGATCGCCCGGTAACATGACGCAAAAAGCGGCCAGCCATATCGTGCTTATCGGCTTTATGGGGTCGGGCAAGTCGAGCGTGGCCCGCAGGCTCGCGCGCCAGGAGAAGATGAACAGCATCGACATGGACGTCTATATCGAGCGCGAGGCCGGCATGACAATACCGCAGATATTCGAGACGGAGGGCGAGGCGGGGTTTCGTGAGCGCGAGGCCGCCTTCCTCGTGTCGATGTTCGCGCGCGACACCTGCATCCTGTCGTGTGGCGGCGGCACTATCACTCGTGACGAGAGCTGTGAGCTCGTCAAACAACTGGGTACGGTCGTGTACCTGCAGGTGAGCGCCGCAGAAGCGGTCTCCCGCATCTCGCACCCCGAGACCCGGCCGCTGCTCGGCGGCGTGACCTCGCCCGAGCAGCTCCTCGCGAGCCGCGTGAGGCACTACGAGGATGCCGCCAACATCACCATAGACACCAGCGGCAAGTCTCTCTACAAGGTTGCGCAAGAAGTCACCCGCGCCCTGCGTGAGGCGGGGGCGCTATGAACAAGGGGGCGCTATGAAGGAGGAAGGCACCATATGAGCACACGCAGATTACGCGTCGTCCTTGAGCAGGGGCAGGTCTACGACATCCGCGTGGGGCATCGGCTGCTCACCAACCTGGGCGTGCATCTGCGCGAGGCCAGCGGGGCTAGTAAGGCCACCAAGGCCGTGGTCATCACCGACTCCAACACCGGCCCGCTCTACCTCGCACAGGTGAAGGCCGGGCTTGAGAAGGCCAACTTCGAGGCCTTTGACCTCACCATCCCCGCAGGTGAGGCGAGCAAGGGCATCGACGTGGCGCACGAGCTCTGGGAGGCGCTCGCCTACCTGGGCCTGGGCCGCGATGGGGTTATCGTCGCCCTGGGCGGCGGCGTGGTGGGCGACATCGCCGGCTTTGTGGCCTCGACCTATATGCGTGGCATCGACTGCGTGCAGGTTCCCACCTCGCTGCTGGCTATGGTCGACTCCTCCATCGGCGGCAAGACCGCCATCAACCTCGACGGCGGCAAGAACCTCGTAGGCACCTTCAAACAGCCCGCCTACGTTGCCGCCGACCTCGCAACGCTCGCAACGCTGCCCGCAGACGAGTGGGAGAACGGGTTTGCCGAGATCGCTAAATCGGCCCTCGTCGACTCCGCACAGTTCACGCAGTGGCTCGTTGACAACGCGGCCGGCCTGGTTGCCCACGACGAGGCCATCGTGCAGGAGGCCATCGTGCAGTCCCTCACCTTCAAGGCACGCGTGGTCGCCCACGATGAGTTGGAGAAGGGCTTGCGCGAGTGCCTCAACTACGGTCACACCTTCGCGCACGCGCTTGAGTCGGTTGCCGGCTACGGCGTCATATCGCATGGCCGCGCCGTCGCCGAGGGCATGCGCTTTGCCGCCCGCCTCGCTATCGAGGCCATCGCCGCCCCCCAGGAGTTCGCCAACGCGCAGGACGCCCTCCTTGACAAACTGGGCCTCACCCCCATCACCACGCCTTACGCGGCTAACGAGCTCTTTGAGAGGATGTTCAGCGACAAGAAGGTGCGCAACAGCGAGCTGCGCTTCGTCCTGGCAACCGCCCCCGGCACTTGGGAGACCGTCGTGGTCGACCCCGACCTTGTCAAGATATACCTCATCTTATGGGAACAGGCCCGCATGTAAAGGCAGGTCCTCACGCTCCGCCCCCTGCGAGGCTGTACCCAGGGCAACAAGTGGTATTCTGTGAGCAGGCCCGCAGACAGACCCTCACAGAAAGGATCGACTGGTGAAGATACTCGTACTCAACGGCCCCATCCTCAACCTGCTGGGGCGGCGCGAACCAGGCATCTACGGCACCCTCACCCTCGACGCCCTCAACCGCGAGCTCGCCGCCTATGGTGAGGAGCTCAACAGCTCACGTTCCCGCGACGCAGCCACGCTCGAGCTCTTCTTCTTCCAGTCCAACCACGAGGGCGTGCTCGTCGACACCATCCAAAACGCCCAGCGCTCCTACAGCGGCCTCGTCTACAATCCCGCCGCCCACACGCATTACTCGATAGCCCTGCGCGACGCCGTCGCCGC
>JAITNB010000041.1 GCA_031290695.1 Coriobacteriales bacterium
CGCTTTTCGAGGGTCTTGAGGCTCATGATGTCGATGGTCTTTTTGACCACCTGCTCAAACCTAAAGGGCGTATGAGCGAGCTCAAGCCTGTTGGCCTCGATCTTTGACATATCGAGGACATCGTTGATGATGCCCAGCAAGTGCGACGACGCCTCCTCTATCTTCGCGAGGCAGTAATCCTTGCGCTCCAGGTCCTCGGCATCCTGCGCGATGGTAGTCATGCCGATGATGGCGTTCATGGGCGTGCGCATCTCGTGGCTCATGTTGGAGAGGAAGTCGCTCTTGGCCTGGCCCGCCTGGATGGCATGGTCAAGGGCCTCGACGCGCTCCTTCTCGATAAGGTCGCGCGCCACCGCGTTGGCAATCGCCCCGCTCACGGTACCCACCAGTTGCGCCTCGCTCTCGGTCCAAGTGCGCTTCTTGCCGCACTCCTCGATACTGAGCAGGCCCCAATAGCTGCCGTCCACGTAAAGCGGCGCCCAGATAAACGACCTGAGCCCCGCCTTCATAAAGACCGTGAACTTCTCGTTGTAGTCGTGCCTCACGTCGTTGCAGAAGAGGGTGGGAACCATGCCGTTGCGGGGCATGGTCTTGGGAAAGGTCGACGCGATTATGCCGCCAAACCCCTCCTGGGCAGGGTCGGGGACAAACCGGTCCTCCGAGACCCATACGTACATGGGCCGTGTCTCGTCGCTGTCTTTGCTGGCGATGGCCACCAGCACGCGCTCGACGCCAAGGAACTCCCCGGTCTGGCGCAGCGAGGCGATGATGAGGTCCTGCATCGACTGTTGCGAGATAAAGCCCTGTGAGATGCTCGACATGAGCTCCTGTTGGTCGAGCTGCCGTTCGAGCTCCCGCTCCTTGCGCATCTGCAACACCACGTTGCCAATCCCCGTAAAGATAACGAGGGCGATGCTCATGATGAGCAGGATGGTAAGGGTCGAGGTCTGGCGGTTGACCTCGAGTATCTGATGGTCGCTTATGTCAACACCGGCGACTGCGATGACGGTGCCTTCCTGGTCATAGACCGGGCTATAGGACGAGAGCAGCCCGCTATATCCTTCCGAGTAGCTTTCGAAGTCCGTTGTTTTGGGCGTACCGGCGAAGGCACTGGCAACAGCGGCCTCGGTTGGGATGGACGGGGTCGCGAGACTCACAGTATCCTCGGTTGTGTCGTTGTCGATGATAAACTGGCAGTCACCGCTGGGCGTGAGCCGTATATAGTAGACATAGACAACAGAATGCTCCTCGGCAAAGTTGATAAGCCGCCCCTTGAGTTCCTGGTAAAGCGGGGTATCCATATCCTGCGGTACCTGGAGCTGCTGCAGTTCCTCGGGCGCAATGATGAGCGCCGCAGAAAAGCTCTCGGCAAGCAGCCGCTCCTGTATGTCCTGCCGCAAAAACGTCGAGGTCGAACCCATGACCACACCGGTATACAACGAGAGCGCCAGCACCATGATGGCCGACACCAAGAACAACGTGAGCACTATCCTGTTACGCAAACTCTTCAACAAAACCCCCTGTCGCGGCATTGCTACCAAGTATAGTAGGTGTTTAGGCAACGTGGGGGCAAGACCTGCGAAAAGTCTGCGCAATAAGAACATCTTTAGCATACCATCGGCTAAGACCTCCGCTTGACAAACGTGAGCAATGGGGCATCATATAACGATAAGGTTTTGACTATCTGTTAAATGGGGGCTATAAATGGGGGCCATGATTCCTATGCTTACAACCTGCAAGAAAACCCGCTTTATCCTGCTTGTCCTGCTCACGGCTGCCTTATCAGTGGCGCTGCCCTTGTCGCCGGTTGCCTATGCCACCGAGGCAACGCCCAGCGGGCAGGCCAACACCCCCATCGGCACACTGGATGCGACTCCCGCGTCCGACTTCACTTATACAAAAGGCGTCGGCGTGGTTTACATCAGCGGGTATACCGGCAGCGCGCCAGGTGTCACCGTCCCCGCGACAATCGAGGGGCTGCCGGTCTCGAGAATAGGCATAATAAACAGTGGCATCACATCGCTTGACGTGAGCGCATGCACATCGCTGACTTTCTTGAGTTGTGGCTACAATCAACTCACCACGCTCGACGTAAGCAAGAACACGGCATTGGTCTACCTTGAATGTGGCAACAACAAACTCACCTCACTCGACGTGAGCAAGCGCACGGCATTGCTCACCTTGGTTTGTGACAGCAACCAGCTCACCACCCTCGACGTGACGAAGAACACGGCATTAGTCTACTTGGGTTGTGGCATCAACAACCTCACCACCCTCGACGTGACCAAGAACACGGCGTTGAACCGTTTGAGTTGCGGCGGCAACCAGCTCACCACCCTCGACGTGAGCAAGAACACGGCATTGACCTACTTGAGTTGCGGCTACAACCAGCTCGCCACCCTCGACGTGAGCAAGAACACGGCATTGACCACCTTGGATTGCTACAAGAACCTACTTACCACGCTCGACGTGAGCAGGAACACGGCACTGGTTGCCTTGAGTTGCAGCAGCAATAAGCTCACCGCCCTCGACGTGAGCAAAAACACGTTATTGACCAGACTGGATTGCAGCAGCAACCTACTCACCACGCTCGATGTGAGCAAGCACGCGAGGCTAGGTGCCCTGGTCTGCCGCTACAACTACATCGCCGACCAGCCGCTGCTGGACGCCCTCGTTGCGCGCTTTGGCTCAGGCGATGTCCTGCCGCAGTATCAGCTCAAGCTGCACCTCCCCCATGAGGGGCCCGACCGCTATGCCACCGCTGCGGCCGTCTTTACCGCCGCATACCCCGCAGGTGCCCAGGGTGCCATCGTGGCCACAGGGGAGAACTTCCCCGATGCGCTGGCGGCGTCCTCCCTGGCAGGACTCTTGGAATATCCCATCGTGCTGGTGACAAAAGACAGCATCCCCGAGGACTCCCGCCGGATACTGGCATCGCTTATTGGCAAGAAGGAGATAATCGTCGCAGGCTCCGCCGCCGCCGTGTCCGAGGGCGTCTATGGCCAGCTCAATGCCTACGGCACGCCCCTTCGCCTGGGCGGCGCCGACCGCTATGAGACGGCGCTTGCAATCTATGAGCACGGCAAGCGCTACGGGTGGCCCAAGACCGCCATCGTCACCACCGGGGCAAAGTACCCCGATGCCCTGGCTATCTCCCCCTATGCCGCATTCGCCCATGCGCCCGTGTTCCTGGTGGGCGACAGCGTTCCTGCCGCACTGGAGGCAGAACTGCAAGCAGGCGGCTTTAACGAGATCCTTGTCCTCGGCAGAGAAGCCGCAGTGTCGCGCGCGGTAGAGTCAAGGCTCACCTCTATCCTGGGCTTCGCCCCCACCCGCCTGGGCGGCGCAGACCGCTACGCCACCAGCGCGCGCATCGCCCAGTGGGCGGTTGGCTTTGGCGGCATGGGATTCGACAACACAGGGGTGGCCACCGGCCTCAACTTCCCCGACTCTCTTGCCGGAGGCCCCCTGCTGGCAAAGCTCGGCGGCGTCCTGCTGCTGGCCTCTGACGTCAACACGGCTGCCCTGGACCTGCTGGCAGCCAACAAAGGCTCCATCGACACCATCCACACCTTTGGCGGCACAAGCGCCGTGAGCACCCCGCTGCGCCACGCCATCGCCGACAAGCTTGGGTGGGACCGGAGTTTGATGAAGTAAGAGTCCCCCACAATTGCACTTGAGATGGCAATCAACCGCTGCAAAATTAGGGAGCCAAACCATAAAGTACAGTCGAGCCAATATGTAAACTAAAATCTTGCCAATACATAAAGTATACTGTATGATTCTCTGCTGGCAGGCTGGTAGAGAATTGAGGGCGCAATGGCAAAGGCAAACTATCTAAAGAGAGCGGTAGATAACGAAATCAAAAGATTGTTATCTGTTATGGGTGCGGTCTGCATTGTTGGTGCCAAATGGTGTGGTAAAACGTCGAGCGCAGAGCAAGTTGCGGCTTCAAGTCTATACATGCAAGATCCAGACTACGCCAAAGGCTATCTTAGTGCTGCAAGTACGCAGCCATCGATATTGCTTGACGGAAAAACTCCAAGGTTAATAGATGAGTGGCAAACGGCACCAGTCCTTTGGGATGCCGTACGGTTTGCTGTAGACAAGCGTGTTGATACCGGTCAGTTTTTGCTTACTGGATCTGCCGTGCCCACTGATGATTCTGTAATGCATTCCGGCACAGGCAGGATAGCGCGATTGCAAATGCGGCCAATGAGTCTCATGGAGTCAAAAGAGTCCAGCGGTGAAGTGTCTTTGCTGGAGTTGTTTGATGGCAAGCAGGAAATTGCCGCATTTGCCAACCTTGATGTTGAGAATCTGGCTTTTGCTATTGCCAGGGGCGGTTGGCCTGGTGCCGTTACCAAGAATAATAGTGAATCTTTGGACATCGCCCAGCAATATGTCAAGGCCATTATCGAGGAGGACATCAGGCGCGTGGATGGAGTTGAGCGCAGCCCAGCCAGAGTGCAATTATTCTTAAGGTCTTACGCCAGGAACATTTCTACAGAGGCACCATTGACTACAATTCGCTCCGATATTGCAGCAGATGATGAGCCTTTTTCTATGGTGACGATGTCCGATTACGCAAACGCCCTCAAGCGCATTTTTGTTGTTGAAGACTTGCCGGCCTGGCAGCCAGCCTTGCGCTCAAAGACCGCTATCCGCAGCACTCCTGTCAGACATTTTGTTGATCCTTCCATTGGTATTGCCGCCCTGCAAGCATCACCACAATGGCTGCTCAACGACTTTGAGACTTTTGGGCTCTACTTTGAGTCCTTGTGCGTACGCGATTTGCGAGTCTACGCACAAGCGCTAGGTGGTAGCCTCTTTCATTATCGCGACAAATCCGGGCTTGAAGTCGACGCAGTAATCGCCTTAGCTAACGGAAGATGGGCCTTGGTCGAGTGCAAGATGGGTTCCAATGAAGAGGAAGATGCGGCGAGGAATCTATTGGCGCTATCTGCTGCAGTGGATGCAAAAAAAATGGGTGCACCAACATTTTGCATGATACTTACTGCTGGCAAAGTAGCATACAGAAGAGATGACGGTGTCCTTGTTGTTCCTTTGGGCTGTCTTGGCATTTAACAACTGCCCGCCCCGCCCTTATCCACCGTTATCACTTTGTTACCCGCTGCACGGGGAAAACCCTTCGATTTAGACTACACTTTAATAGACAACATCAATCAGGAGGGTGGGATTTGCTTCCGTCATTCAGCGTTAAGCGGCCGCTAACCATCATCGTCGCGGTCATCTTCGTCCTCATCCTGGGCGGCACCTCCGCGTCCCGTATGACCACCACCCTTATCCCCGAGCTCAACCTGCCCTACGCGCTGGTCATCACCGCGCAGCCCGGTGCCAGCCCCGATGAGGTCGAGGCCACCATCACGGCGCCCATCGAACAGGCACTTGCCACCACAAGCGGCATCAACAACATCACCTCGACATCGAGCGCAAACGCCTCGATGGTCTTCCTCGAGTTCGTCGAGGACACTAACATGGACGCCGTGATGCTTGAGATGCGCGAAAGCCTCGACCTTCTCCGCGACTACCTCCCCGATACCGCTAACACCCCCCGCATCGTGCGGATAAGCGCGGACTCGCTGCCGGTCGCAGTTCTCACGGTAGACATGGAGGGCGACAACCGCTTGCAGCTGAGCCGTTTTGTCGAGGACAAGATCGCCCCTTCGCTTGAGAGCGTCGACGGGGTGGCCTCTGTGACCACCACGGGGCTCGCGCGGTCACAGGTCAACGTCGAGCTGCGGCAGGACAAGCTCGACGAGGTCAACAGCGAGGTCGCCGAGCTCATGGCCTACGCGGGCATGGAGCCAACCGAGGCGGTGCTCACGCGGCCGATGATCATGCAGGTGCTCATGGCGCAGAACTTTAGCTTTCCCAGCGGCTCTATCGAGGAGGATGGCGAGAGCGTCCTCGTGCGCGTAGGCGACAAGTACGGCAGCATCGACGAGCTTGAGCAGACGCTCATCTTCGAGCTTGAAGAAGCCGAGATCGAGGTACGCCTCAAAGACATCGCGAGCATCACCGTGACCGACAACACGGCCGACAACTACACCCGCGTCAACGGCAACGAGGCCATCATCCTCACGCTGCAAAAGCAGAGCGAGTTCTCCACTACCGACGTCGCCAACGCCATCCACGCGCGCATTGGCGAGCTTGAGGGCGCCAACTCCGGCCTGCGCATCACGGCGCTCATGGACCAGGGCGAGTACATCGACATGATCGTTGGCGCGGTGACCGAGAACCTGCTGTGGGGCGCGATACTGGCCGTCCTTGTCTTGTTCTTGTTCCTGCGCAGCATTAAATTGACAGGTGTAATAGCACTTTCGATCCCCTTCTCGCTTGTCGTCGCGCTTCTCCTCATGTACTTCTCCGGCATCACCCTCAACATGCTCTCGCTCTCGGGGCTTGCCCTGGGGGTGGGCATGCTTGTTGACAACTCCATCGTCGTCATCGAGAACATCTACCTGCTGCGCTCACGGGGCGTACCCGTCAAGGAGGCCGCCATCGACGGTGCCAAGAAGGTCTCGATGGCCATCGCCGCCTCGACCTTCACCACCTGCGCGGTGTTCATACCCTTTGCCTTCTCCACTGGCTTCGTGCGCCAGCTGTTTGTCGACCTGGCGCTCACGGTGTGCTTCTCCATCCTCGCAAGCCTCATCGTGGCGCTCACCTTTGTGCCCATGATGTGCAGCGGCGCACTGCGCAACACACAGGAGAAGCGCCATCGCATCATGGACAAGGCGCAGGACGTCTACGAGAAGGTCCTGCGCGCCTCGCTCAACCACAAGGTCATAACGCTGGGCGGGGCCGCCGTACTCGTGGGGGCCGCAGTGTTTGTCGCGCTCAACATGGGCACGCAGTTCTTCCCCACCTCCAACTCCAACCAGATAACCACCACCCTTACCTTGCCCACGGAGGCCACCTTCGAGGAGAAGATCGAGGCGGTGGAGAAGATCGTCGCCTACATTGAGGATAAGGACGGCGTGAGTGCTACCGGGGCCTCCCTTACCCGCAACGGTGGGTCGATGACCCTCATGGGCAACATGGGCAGCACGGGCGGCGGCGGCGATACGACGACGGTCTACACCCTGCTCAAAGACGGCCATGCCACCTCGTCACAGGTGATCTCCAAGCAAATCGACGACTGGGCCAGCGACGCGGGCCTTGAGACCAGCAGCACCGGCAGCGCGATGAACATGTCGATGCTCACCGGCGAGGGCGTGCAGGTTGTTATCGAGGGCCCCGAGCTCGACATGCTGCGTACCCTTAGTGACCAGGTCATCGCCAAGGCCGAGGCCATCGAGGGCACCACCGACGTGAGCGCCAGCTACGGCGACCCCACGAGCGAATACCGCATACGCGTTGACAAGGACAAGGCCATCTCCCATGGGCTCACCGTGGCACAGGTGCTCCAGGCGGTAGCCGTGCTTACGCAGTCCAACCAGTCGGTCACCACCGTCACCGAGGAAACCATCGACTATCCGGTCTACGTGACTGTTGACAGCGACGAGGCCACAACCATCGCCGACATAAAGGCGCTTGAGCTCACGTCCTCCCTCACCGGCGACAAGGTTTCCCTCGCAAGCATTGCCACCGTCGAGCTCGCCAAAGGCTTCGAGAGCATCGACCGCAGCAACCAGACCCGCACCGTTACCGTCACGGTTGACATAGCCAGCGGCTACAATGTGGGCAAGATAGGCGACGCCGTTACGCAGATGATCGCCGACTTTGATGTCCCCACCGGCTACACGCTCGTTATCGAGGGCGAGAGCGAGGAGATAAACAAGGCGATGAACGACCTCTATCTCGTGCTCATCCTTGCCATCATCTTCGTGTACCTCATCATGGCCGCGCAGTTTCAGAGCCTGCGCTACCCCCTCATCATCATGTTCACCATCCCACTCAGCATCACCGGTGCCGTGTTTGCGCTGGTCATAGCTGGTATGGAGCTCTCTATCGTGGCGGTGGTGGGCTTTGTGCTGCTCGTGGGAATCGTCATCAACAACGGCATCGTCCTCATCGACTACGTCAACCAGGTGCGCGCCGAGGGCGTGAGTACCCGCGAGGCCCTCATCATCGGCGGCCGCGCCCGCTTGCGCCCCATCATCATGACTGCCCTCATCACTGTGGTCGCGATGGTGGTCATGGCCCTGGCCGTAGGCAGCGGCTCCGAGATGAGTCAGCCCATGGCCGTAGCCATCATAGGCGGCCTCTCCTACGCCACCATCCTAACGCTGGTCGTCTGCCCCTGCCTCTACGAACTGCTCTCCAAAAAGGACATATCAAGCGCGGATAAACCCGAGCCGTTTGATCCCAGCAATCCCCCAGCAAGCGCGCGCTATTGAAGCACCCAGCACCTTCCCAATCAAGGGTGCGCGGCGCGGCCCTCGCCTTACTTGATCAGTTCCTTAAAGCGTCCTGCCAGTTGGTCAGTACCCTCGGCCTCGAGGACCTCGTAGGTCTCGACGAGCTTGCGGCCCTCGGCGGTGAGGGTTGAGCCGCGGGCGCCGTCGCGGTTGATGAGCAGGAAGCCAAAGCCGGCCTCGGTCTCCTTGACGATGCGCCACGCCTTGCTGTAGGCCATCTTGATGTTCTTTGCCGACGCGTTGAGGGAGCCATAGGTATCGACTCCGCGCAGCAGGGTCGCGATACCTTTGCCAAAGGTTGCCTCGTCAACTCCCTTGCCAGCATAGATGGTGAGCCGTACCTGGACGTTCAAGTGCTTCATACTCTTCATGGTTTCTTCTTTCACGTGGGAAGCCCAAGCCTCTGGGCTCCGATTATTCACAAAGTGAATTATTAACAAGGATATTCTAGGCTTTGTTGCACAAAACAGCAATGAGAGATTATCTATTTTTGGTTAATCACAGCATAAAAACATATAATCGAGGTCACTTTGCTGTGAGCCAGGAGATAACTGCGTCCTCTACGCTGGCTGCCGTTATTCTTTTTTTGTGAGATCACCAGGAGTTGGGTTCGCGTGCTCTACCAGATCGATCAGTTCCTGTTGTGAGTGTACTGATAGTTTTCGATAAATCGTATAGATATGAGCCTTTGCTGTATTGTAGGAGATAAACAGCTCTTTACTTATAAAGTCGGCGTTGCGTCCATGTGCCAGATATTTAAGGACCTCTGCTTGACGCGTGGAGAGGTTCTTCTTCTTCACGATGGTTTGAGTCTTCCGTTTCCAAACACCTTTGTCGATGTCGCTTTCGATTCTTAGATTCGGATGCTCGTCGTAGATTATGTCTTCATAGCTTGAGATGGCTTTTCTGTAAGAATACGCGATACTGATGACAAAGATAAAAAGGAAAAGAGAGAACGCGAATACCTTTAAAGTCACTGAATACTCAAAATCGAGAACCAGCATGATATAGCCGATAAAGAGACCAGAGAGCGAACCGAATAACCCGGCAATATGATCCCAACCGTGTACGAGATAAATCTCGATCTTATCCATTTCAAAACGTGAAGAATCAAGTCCATTGTCAATATTGAGGACTTGTTGCAGACGCCCTCCACAAACCCATATCGTTCCTATGATAACCAGGGCTATCCCCCGAGAATGTGGCGCAAGGATAAGCAGGGGCATGGTGAATGCCAGTACGCATATAAGCCAATTGTGTCCTCGAAAGTTCGAAAGGTAATTCGACCAAATTGAAAGCAATATGCCAATAGTCAACATCGCGACAGCAAAACAGAGCAGATACTCATTATTATTGAGACCGGCTGCAAGTAAACAACCTGTGCCAAGACCGGCGGTAAACGTTTTAACAAAAAGGAAGATAGGATTGTGTACAAAATATGACATCCTTTCCTTTGATTGTGCTTTTGATGCGAATTCGATTTTGTTTGGTTGCAGATAATTACAGATAAGGAAGAGGAAAATAGAGATAAACGGGAGGCACAAGTAAACGACCTCGGTCAGTGCTGGATTGTCGACTAAGACCAATACGGCAAACCCTGCTCCAGCGAAGAGGAAGCGAAACCCCAGATGGCGGAGAGGATATTTCTTTGCGTAAATACTGTACCGACTGGGAATCCATACGAGGTCAATCCCTGCGAGCACAAATGAAAAGCAGAGTGCCCTGAGTATTGGATTCTCAAGAAATAGTGCGAAGGTGGCAATAACCAAGGTTAGCCAAGAGACGTTTTTTATACTTTGATTCGAAGAGAGCCGATCGGAGAATATTGCTGTGAATATATAGGGAACAACAACCAAAGCGAGCATGATGCCTGTGAGCACTCGATTGCTACCAAGGTAGGCGAGAAAAGGAGAGGTCGGCAGAAGCACCATTGCCAACCACCACATTTTATTGCAGGAAAACCCAACAAAGTCACAAATACTTACTATACGGTTACCATATCCCATTCTCTTA
>JAITNB010000113.1 GCA_031290695.1 Coriobacteriales bacterium
AGGGGGACGCGGTAGGGGGAGCAGGAGACGTAGTCGAGGCCTATGGTGTGGAAGGTCTTGACGCTGTCGGGGTCGCCGCCGTGCTCGCCGCAGACGCCGAGGGTGATGTCCTTGTTGCCCTCGCGGCCGAGCTTGCAGGCGATATCGACCAGTTTGGCGACGCCGGGGTCGACGGTCTCAAAGGGATTGAAGGGGATGAGGCGGCGCTCGAGGTAGCGCGGGATGAACTTGGACTCGACGTCGTCGCGCGAGAAGCCAAAGGCCGTCTGTGTGAGGTCGTTGGTGCCAAAGCTAAAGAAGTCGGCGTACTTGGCGATGTCGTCGGCGGTGACGGCGGCGCGGGGGAGCTCGATCATCGTGCCGATGGGGATGTCGAGGGTAACGCCGTAGTGCTTGGAGACCTCGTCGAGCACGACCTCGGTCTCACTGCGCAGCGCCTGGAGCTCAGGGGTGACGCTCACGAGGGGGATCATGATCTCGGGGTGAGGGTGCTGGCCCTCCTTGAGCAGCCGTGCCGTGGCAGTGGCGATGGCGCGCACCTGCATCGCGGCAAGCTCGGGGTTGAGGATGGCCAGGCGCACACCGCGCAGGCCGAGCATCGGGTTCATCTCGACCATCGAGTCGATGCGCGCCAGCAGCTTGCGCTTGGTGAGCACAAGGTCCATGTCGTCAGTGGTGAGCTCAAGCTTGGTGATCTCGACCTCGAGGGAGCGCGGGTCGTCGAGGAACTCGTGCAGCGGCGGGTCGAGCAGGCGCACGACAACGGGCAGGCCGTCCATCGCCTTGAGCATCCCGTAGAAGTCCTCGGTCTGCACGGCCATGAGGTCGTCGAGGGCCTTCTCGCGCACAGCCGTGTCGTCGGTGAGGATAAAGCTCTGGATGATGGCCTTGCGGTCGCCCAGGAACATATGCTCGGTACGGCACAGGCCGATGCCTGCCGCGCCAAAGTCGCGTGAGAGCTGGGCATCCTCGGGGTTGTCGGCATTGGCGCGCACGCCCATAGTGCGAAACCCGTCTGCCCACTCGAGGATGGTGTCGAGGTCGCCACTCAGCTCGGGCAGCACAAGGCCAACGGCGCCCAACACGACGATGCCCGTCGTGCCGTCGATGGAGATGAGGTCGCCTTCTTTGATAACGATGGCGGTCCCAGCGATGGCGGCCTGCTTCTTCTCCGCATCTATGCGCAGGGCCTCGGCGCCGCAGACGCAGGGGGTACCCATGCCGCGTGCGATAACAGCCGCGTGCGAGGTCTTGCCGCCGTGGCTTGTGAGGATGCCCTCGGCGGCGACCATGCCGGCGAGGTCGTCGGGGTTGGTCTCCCAGCGCACGAGCACGCACTTACGGCCCTGCTCGGCAACGGCAACGGCATCGGCGGCGCTGAATACCGCCTCGCCCACTGCGGCGCCAGGGCTTGCGTTGAGGCCCTTCGCGACGACGTCATAGGCGGCGCCCTTGTCAAACTGCGGGTGCAGGAGCTGGTCAAGCTGCGCGGGGTCGATGCGCAGCACCGCCTCCTCCTTGGTGATAAGGCCCTCCTCGACCATTGAGATGGCGATGCGCAGCGCGGCGGCAGCGGTGCGCTTGCCCACGCGGGTCTGAAGCATCCAGAGCTTGCCCTGCTCAATGGTGAACTCGATGTCGCACATATCGCGGTAGTGGTTCTCAAGGATGCCAAAGACCCCCTCAAGCTCGCGGCCGGCCTCCTGTAGGCCAGGGACGTCCTTGAGCTCGCTGATGGGCGAGGTGTTGCGTATGCCGGCGACCACGTCCTCGCCCTGGGCGTTGACCAGGTAGTCGCCGTAGAACTCGTTGGTGCCGTTGGCAGGGTTGCGCGTGAAGGCCACACCGGTGGCCGAGGTCTCGCCCTTGTTGCCAAAGACCATCGACTGCACGTTGACGGCGGTTCCCAGGTCGTCGGAGATCTTGTTCTGCTTGCGGTAGAGCTTGGCACGGTCGTTCATCCAGCTGCCAAAGACCGCACGGATGGCGAGGTTGAGCTGAGTGTCGGGGTCCTGTGGAAACTGCACAGCGCCGTTGACCACCAGTTCGGGGTAGGCTGCGGCGCTCACGTTTTGGGAGAATACCGCCTTGAACTCGATCACCAGCGCTTCGAGGTCCTCGCTGCGCAGCTCGTTGTCGCCTTTGACGCCGCGGGTTATCTTCTTGGCGGTGATAGCGTTCTCAAAGAGGTCGCCATCCACGTCCATGACCACCTTCGAGAACATCTGTATGAAGCGGCGATAGCTGTCCCAGGCAAAACGCGGGTTGTCGGTCTGGGCGATAAGCCCGCTGATCGACTGGTCGTTGAGGCCCAGGTTGAGGACGGTGTCCATCATGCCCGGCATTGAGAACGGCGCACCCGAACGCACACTCACGAGCAGCGGGTCGGCGGCGTCGCCGATGCGCTTGCCCATGCGCTCCTCGAGGTCGAGGCGGTACCTCTGTATCTCGTCCAGGACGCCCTCGGGGAACTGGTTGTCTGCACGGGAGTAGTCCATACAGGTCGCACACGAGATGGTGAACCCCGGTGGGACCGGCAGGCCAATGGCCGCCATCTCGGCAAGGTTGGCGCCCTTGCCGCCCAGGATGCCCTTCATATCCTTGTTGCCTTCGGTTACATTCTTGCCCTGTGCGTCCTTGCCAAAGGCGAAGACGCGTTGTGTTGTGCTGGACATTTTGCTCCTTTTTTGACATGCCTCCTTTGGGGCAACTGACAGATGGAACTGGATATATGGTACGACCTTATGCGGGGTTATGCGAGGGGTGTGCCAACTCATAGTACCGCAGAATCTCTTGAGCGGTCTCCTCTATCGCGCGGTTGTCGGTCTTGATGACGATACACCCGAGCCTGCGCATGAGCGCGCGCGCCTCGTCCAGGTCCTCCTGGACATTAAACGGCTCCGCATATGACCCGGCAACGTCCACGGCATTGCCCAGACGCCGATAGCGAATCTCCGAGAGCAACCCCGCCTGGGAGGTGAGCCCAAAGACGCGTGAGGGGTCGAGCTCGAGCAGTTGCGGTGGCACGTCCACCCCCATTGCGAGCGGCACGTTGGCGACCCGATGCCCCTGGGTCGCGAGGTAGATGGAAAGCGGCGTCTTTGAGGTGCGTGACACGCCAATGAGCACGATGTCGGCCTGGTACAACTCCTCGGGCCGACGCCCGTCGTCATGGTCGACGGCGAACTCCATCGCCTCAATACGGCTGTAATACTGTTTATTGGTCCTGCGGATAAGGCCGGGCGTGCCCAGGGGCTGTAGGCCGGTGGCCTCGGCTATCGCCTCGATGGCCGGGCCGATAAGGTCGACGGCGGCCACGTTCTTGTCTGCAACATAGTCTTCCAGCTGTTGGCGCAGATCAGGGTCGGCTATGGTGTAGAACACGACGATCTCGTTGCGGCCCTTCTCAAGATGCTCCTCGATGAAGGTGGTTATCTGCCCGATATTCGCCGCCTTGGGAAGCCGCTCGATGATGCAGTTGCCCGCACTGAACTGGCTCGCGGCAGCGGCGGCCATCGCAGCAGCGCTGTCGCCCAGGCTGTCCGAGACGATATGGATCACCGGCAGCCCGGCAGGGTTGTCAATGCCCGTCATAGGCCCATCCTATCCGGCCAGCTTGCCAAAGTCGGCCACGTCTTTGAATACGGTGACAAAGCGGTTGAGGAGGCGCAGGCGGTTTTGTTTGAGGCGCTCGTCCTTGTCCATGATGAGCACGTCCTCAAAGAAGCGGTCGATGGGGCCGCGCAATGTCGCAAGGCAGGTAAGCGCGAAGGCGTATTTGCGCTGTGCCAGCGCGTCCTGCACCCCTTGCTGCACCTTTTGTACCGCATCGTAGAGGTCGCGCTCCTCGTCGCCCAACAGGTTCTCGTCGACCTCGGTTCCCAGCGCCGCGTCACGCAGGTTGTTTGCGCGCGCATAGGCGATGGCGAGGTCCTCAAAGAGCTCCGCGTCGCTGTGGCGCGCCTGCTCAAGCGTCTCGCAACGGGCAAGCGCATCAAGCGGTTCGATGGCACCGGTGGCAAGCACGGCTGCCACGGTGTCAGACCCAAGGCCCTTCTCACGCAGGATGACCTCAAGACGTGTGGCAAAGAAGGCCCGTACCGCCGTGCGCGTCGCCGCGTCACCGCCAAGCCCTCCAAGGTTTGCCAGGGCAGCGGCGATGCCCGCCTCAAGCGAGACGGGAAAGTCACTCAGGAGGATATTGATGATGCCAATGGCACCGCGGCGCAGCGCGAAGGGATCCGAGGAGCCGGTGGGGGCCTGGCCTACTGCGAAGATGCCGCAGATGGTATCGAGCTTGTCCGCAATTGCCACAGCCTTGCCCTCGAAGCTGGCCGGCACGGTATCGGTGGCGAACCGCGGCTTATAATGCTCGGCAACCGCACACGCAACCGCAGGGTCGTCGCCCTCGGCCAGCGCATAGTAACTGCCCATCACCCCTTGCAGCGACGTGAACTCCACAACCGCATGCGTGACAAGGTCGGCCTTGCAGAGAAGGGCGGCCCGTCTGGCATTGGCAACCTGCCCGTCACTTCCCTGCGCAAGGGTCGCCAGCGTACCGGCCAGGCTGACGATACGCTCAACCTTCTCATGCACGGTGCCGAGCTTCTCATGGAACACGACCTGTTTGAGGTCGTCCACATAGGCCTCAAGCGGGCGCTTGAGGTCCTCATGGTAGAAGAACGACGCGTCTGCCAGGCGGGGGCGCACCACCCGCTCATGGCCGGTGATGACGGTCGAGTTGTAGGCGGGCGAGCCGTTGGACACGACGATGAAGTGGTTTGAGAGCGCACCCTCGGCGTCATAGAGGGGAAAGTAGCGCTGATGCTTGAGCATGGCGTCGGTAATGATCTCGCGCGGCACGGCAAGGAACTCGTCGTCGAAGGTCCCCATCAAAGACGTGGGGAACTCCACGAGGTTCACCACCTCGGCGAGCACATCCTCGGGAACGTAGGCGGTAAGCCCGGTCTTCTCCTCGATGCCCTTGACCTGGGCGCGGATATGACCCGCCCGCATACTGGGCGAGGCGATGACCCAGAGCTTGGTGTGGGCGCTTGCAAGGTCGTCGGCCGCGGCGACCTCGACGGCCTCGTTGGCTATGAGGCGGTGGCCCCACGTCGTGCGCCCTGCGGTGAGGCTGGCAAAGGTGCAGGGGATAACCGTGTCGCCCCAGAGTGCCAGAAGCCAACGCACGGGGCGGGAGAAGCGGGCCTCGGTGCTCCCCCATCGCTGCGACTTAGGCCACTGGATGGCGGTGATGAGGCTGGAGAGCAGCTGCGGGAGCAGCTGCTCGGTCTTGCGGGCGAGAAGCTCAATGGTTGCGTAGACGTATTCGGTGTCGCCTTCTTTTGCACGCGTGAGGTCGCGGGCGCGCAGCCCCTTGCCTTTGGCAAAGCCCTCTGCCGCCTTGGTGGGGTTGCCCTCGGCGTCAAAGGCGATGGACGTTGACGGGCCGCGAAAACGCTGCACGAGGGGGGTCGTGGCGGGGGCGAGCTTGCGCACCTCGAGTATCAGGCGGCGGGGGGTCGAGGTGACGCGTATCTCGCCGTGGTCGAGACGTGCTTCTTCAAGTGCCTTCGTCGCAAGATCGGCGAGTTGGCTGGTAGCAGAGATGAGGGGGGCAGAGGGTATCTCCTCGGTGCCGATCTCGAGGACAAGGGTTGCAGGCTGGGTGTGTAAAGGGCCCTGCTGCGACAGTGGCGTGGTTGGGAGGTCCTCGGGGTTGGGCGACGTGCTCTCGGGGGCGGCCTCGCTCTTGTCCGCGGCTTTTTCTACCACGTGCTCGAGGTAGGACTCGCAACAGGCCTTGGCGAGGGTGCGTACGCGCAGGATGTAGCCCATGCGCTCGGTTGCGGAGATGGCACCACGGGCGTCGAGGAGGTTGAAAGCATGGGAGCATTTGAGCACACAGTCGTAGGCGGGCAGTGGCAGGCCCTGCTCAAGGATATGCAGGCATTCGCGCTCGTAGTTGTCAAAATTGCTAATCAGTAAAGCAGTATTTGCGCTCTCGAAGTTGTAGGCAGAGAACTCGCGCTCGTTTTCGAGGAAGACATCGCCATAGGTGAAGCTGTTGCCCTCGGTGTCATGCGCCCACTCGATATCGAAGATCGAATCGACCCCCTGGATGTACATGGCCAGCCGCTCAAGGCCGTAGGTGATCTCGGCCGGCACCGGACGGCACTCGATACCGCCCACCTGCTGAAAGTACGTGAACTGTGTCACCTCCATGCCGTTGAGCCAGACCTCCCAGCCCAGGCCCCATGCGCCAAGGGTTGGTGATTCCCAATCGTCCTCAACAAAGCGTATGTCGTGGTCGTGTGCCTCGATGCCAATGGCGCGCAGCGAGTCCAGGTAAAGTTCCTGGATGTTATCGGGCGAAGGTTTGATGAGCACCTGGAACTGGTAGTAATGCTGCAGGCGGTTGGGGTTCTCGCCATAGCGGCCGTCGGTGGGGCGACGGCAGGGCTGCACATAGGCGGTCTTCCAGACCCCGGGGCCCAGTGAACGCAGCGTCGTCGCCGGATGGAAGGTGCCGGCCCCCACCTCGTTATCGTAGGGCTGCAGGACCACACAGCCCTGGTCGGCCCAGAACTGTTCGAGCTTGAGAATTATCTCCTGGAATGTCATCGGCACTGCTCCTCCTCGTATGGCCCCTTGAAAAGGGCTGCGGCCCCTCCCTCGGGTTCTCGTGCGTGGCACAAGGATGTCCTGGGTCTCGCACAACCTGCCGCCTTCACGGCACGATGGGCCTGTTCGCGCTCGGCCGTGGTGAGCGTGGCCTGCTCCAGCAGGTCGGGGCGTAGTTGTGCGGTCTTGATTATAGACTGTTCACGGCGCCATGCAGCGATCTTTTTGTGGTCGCCCGAAAGCAGTACCTCGGGGACCGCAAGGCCGCGATACTGCGCAGGGCGCGTGTACTGGGGGTATTCCAAAAGCCCTTCGGAGAAGGACTCGTCGCGGTTTGACCGCACATCGCCCAGCACGCCGGGGATGAGGCGACAGAGGGCGTCGGTAACAACCATGGCCGCAAGCTCGCCGCCGGTGAGCACGTAGTCACCCAGGCTTATGCAGCGGCTCGCACGGGTATAGGCCCGCTCGTCAAGCCCCTCATAGCGGCCGCAGACCATGATGAGGCGTTCATGGCCTGCAAGCTCAAGCGCCATCTGCTGGTCAAAGCGCTCCCCTGCCGGCGTGAAGAAGACAACCGTCGCAGGTCCGGTGGCCAACAGCTCGTCAAGTGCCTCAAAGACGGGCGCAACCTTCATGAGCTGGCCTTGGCCGCCGCCATAAGGCTCGTCGTCGGTCGTGTTGTGGGGGTCATGGGTCCACTGCCGCAGGTCATGGGCAACAAACTCCAACAGGCCGGCCTTGCGTGCGCGCCCAACTATTGAGAGCCCCATGGGGGCCTCAAACATATCTGGGAAGACCGATAACGTCTCGACACGCATGACTGGCTCCTCATCCATCATGGCGAACGCCCAAGGCGAGGTCGAGGAGGCCGTCGGGGATGTGGGCGGTAATGCCCTCCTCGTCTTCCCTGATGATGAACTCCTCGACGACCGGCAGCATGACTTCCCCGTAGGGACCCTCGATAAGCCAGATAGGGTGGGCGGCGCTGTGGATGACATCGGTTACCACACCGAGGGCACCAAAACGCTCGTCGGTGACACGGCACCCCACGGGGGAGCCGCTGGGCGGCTCGGGCCCGTTGGCCTCCGCAAGGGCGCTTTGCTCGACAAGCAGCGAGCGGCCGGCAAGCTGTGCCGCGCACTCAAGGCTGTCAACGCCCTCCAGCGTCACGCCCCACGCGCCCGCAAGGTCGCGCACGGCACAAACGGCCAGCTGCCGTATGCCTCGCAATGGGGGCGGGACGACCCAGGCCTCCATGCCCTCGCGCAAAAGGAACGGGAGGCCGTCTGTGGGAACCACGACAACCTCCCCCTTGAGGCCGCGCGCCTTGGTAATGCGCGCGGCAAGCAGGTAGCGCGGGCGCTCGTCGATGGCCACAGGCAGCCTCTCTAGCCTAAGATCTCGACCTCGACGTGTCCGCCGCCCGCATAGGCAGAGGCGGCGCGCGCCAGTGTGCGGATGGACTTGATGATCCTGCCCTGTCTGCCAATGACCTTGCCGGCGTCTTCCTGGGCGACTTTCACCTCGATGACCAGGGCATCGTCCTCTTCGCGCGACTGCACCTCGACCTTGCTGGGCTCATCGACCAATGAGGTCACGATGCTGGCGACCATCTGCGTGATGTTGGGGGTTCCCTCGTCCATGGCCTACGCTTCCTCGCGTGCGACTTTGATGAGGCGTGCCACCGTATCGGTGGGCTGCGCCCCATTCTTGACCCATTGGTCAACCTTCTCAAAATCAAGCTTTATCATCGCGGGCTCCACGCAGGGATTGTAGCGTCCCACTTCCTCGATAAAGCGTCCGTCGCGCCGTGCGCGGGCATCGGCGACAACAATGCGGTAATAGGGCGCCTTCTTAGCGCCATGACGTGCCAAACGTATCTTAACTGCCAAAACGTCACTCCTTATATCGGGCGATACGGCGGGTACCCTCCCGCCATCATATATCGCAAGACAACCTGTTAATGATAAAGCTATTCTCCCGTTTTCGCAATGAGGGCGCGGATGAAATCGTCAAAGCCGGGGACCTCTATCTTCTCAACCTCGCCCGCGTCTACCCGTTGGGCGTAGTGTGGCGACAGGGGTATCTTCGCGACGAGGCCTATCCCATAGCCCTGGGCAAGCTCCTCGATCCTCCCGGCACCAAAGATATGATGGGTGGTGCCACAGCTGGGACACTCGAAGTACGACATGTTCTCCACGAGCGCGAGCACCGGCACCTCCATGGCCTCGGCCATGTTGATGGCCTTGCCCACGATCATCGAGACGAGGTCCTGCGGAGCGGTGACGACCACAACGCCGTCGATGGGCAGCGACTGGTAGACGGTGAGCGGTATGTCGCCGGTGCCGGGGGGCATGTCGATAACGAGGTAGTCGAGCTC
The DNA here is from genome assembly GCA_031290695.1 of Coriobacteriales bacterium. The sequence continues at coordinate 9,011 of JAITNB010000113.1, forward strand.
GCCCCAGATGACCTCTGCCCAAAAGCGCTGCACCATGCCTGAGAGTATCGCCCCGCGCCAGAGGACCGGTGTGGTCTCCTCGGGCAGGAGCAGGTTGGTGGATACAAACGGTATGCCGCTGCTTGAGGTCGCGGGCAGAAGCCCCTGCGCTGTGGGGCGTATCCCCTCTTCGACCCCAAAGGAGCGGGGAATCGAGGGGCCGGTTATATCGGCATCGAGGATACCCACCCTAAGGCCGGCCTTGTGAAGCGCAGACACGATGAGCGAGGTTGCCAGGGACTTGCCCACGCCGCCCTTGCCACTCACAACGGCGATGACATGCTTGATGCTGGACTGCTCGTGCAAGGGCGTGTGACGGTCCTGCGGCGCCGTCCTGCTGTCACATTCGCTGCCGCAACTTGAACAGGCGCTGTCGCATGAGCCCTCCGCGGCTGGTGCCCCAGACGCTTTGGGCGGCTCCTGTGGCTCCTGCGACCCCTGTGGCTCTTGTGGCTCTTGTGGCTCCTGTGGTTCTGGCATCGCTATTCCTCCAAGTAATCCTTGAGCTTGCTCGAACGGGACGGATGGCGCAGTTTGGCAAGCGTCTTGCTCTCGATCTGCCGTATGCGCTCGCGGGTGACACCAAACTCACGCCCCACTTCCTCAAGGGTGCGGGGATGCCCGTCCTCAAGGCCAAAGCGCAACGCGATGACCTTGCGCTCGCGCTCTGCCAGGCCGTCGAGCACCTTGCCCAGCTGTTCCTGCAACATGCTAAAGCTTGCCGCATCGGGCGGGACGATGGCAGCGCTGTCCTCAATAAAGTCGCCAAGCTGGCTGTCCTCCTCCTCGCCGATAGGCGTCTCAAGCGACACCGGCTCCTGCGAGATCTTCTGTATCTCGCGGATACGCTCGGCGGGCATGCCCATACGCTCGCCAATCTCCTCAGGCGTAGGCTCGCGGCCAAACTCCTGCAACAGCTGGCGTTGGATACGCACGAGCTTGTTGATGGTCTCGACCATGTGAACCGGTATGCGGATGGTGCGCGCCTGGTCGGCTATGGCGCGGGTGATGGCCTGGCGTATCCACCAGGTCGCATACGTGGAGAACTTGAAGCCCTTGGTGTAGTCGAACTTCTCCACCGCGCGGATGAGGCCGAGGTTGCCTTCCTGGATAAGGTCGAGGAAGAGCATACCGCGCCCCACATAGCGCTTCGCGATGGACACCACAAGGCGCAGGTTCGCCTCGATGAGCTGCTGTTTGGCATCGAGGCCCACCTGCTCGACCCGGGTGAGGCGGCGCTTCTCGCGGCGCTCGAGCTCGGTCTTGCTGCGGTAGGCGTCCTCAAGCTGGCGCGACGCCTCAAGGCCGGCCTCGATCTTCATGGCGAGGTCGATCTCCTCGGCAGCGGTGAGCAGCGAGACCTTGCCTATCTCCTTGAGGTACATACGCACCGGGTCGCCCGTGAGCAGGGCGACGGAGGAGTCGGTCACGACGCGCTTCTTCGCGCCCTTCTTGGTCCGGGGGCTTATCTTAGGGAGGATGACGTCGACCGTCTCGGCCGTCTTGAGCTCGTCATCGGGGATGCCGTCAAGTATCTCGTCGTCACTGAGCGCGACCACAACGTCATCGTCGTCTGCATCGAGCACGATCTCTTCTGACTCGACCGTGACATCCATGTCCTGGTCGTCACGGTCGCTCACCACGGCGATGTCCTCGCTGCGCAGGTACTCGTAGACCGCCCGGTACTGCGGCTCGGAGAGGTCGTAGTTGGAGAAGAACGCCTGCGTCTCCTCCTCTGAGATCGACCCCACCCTCTTGAACTGCTTCGCGAGCTTGGTGAGCTCGGGCTCAAGCATCTCTATCTCGGGCGCGAGTATGTTCTGGGTTTCTTCTGGCACGTCATTCCTTTCAACCAAGTTTGAGAACTTCATAGTATAGCACCGTTTGTGTTTTATTCCTGCCGGTCATCTGCCTGTCGCCTACGTAGGCCGGTCAACTCCTTTTGCAGGTCCGCGACCTCCCTGAACAACGCGTCGTACTTCTCCCCTGCCTGTGTGCCAAGCGTACGCAACCGGGCGTTGCCCTGCCTAATCCTACGCGTGAGCTGCTCCTCGCGCAAGGTGTACATGAGGATACGTGCAAGCCGTAGCGCCTCGTCGCCGCTGGCCCGTGAGCGGGATGCCCCCAATACCTGTGCGGCCTCGGGAACCTCGGTGGTCACCTCGCCGGCCAGTTGCGCGGCCGGGAGGCCGTGGTCTTTGGCAAGGAGCACCTCGGCCATGTGCCGGTGTAGCGGCAGGGCCCAGTCGATGCGCCCGAGGGCCTTGTCGAGCAACGGCCGGGTTGCTGGCTCCTCGATGAAGAGGATGAGGAGCTCGCGTTCAAGCTCGACAAGGCGGTCGCCCTGCACCGCGGCGGCTACCGGTGCGACTGGCTTGGGATTGGAAGCATTGACATCCCCCTCGTCCTGCACGGGCGCCAGTGGCCGGGCGCGGTCGAGCGCGGCGCTCACCGTTGCATAGTCGGTGAGGAACATGTCGGCGAGGTAGTTGAGGTAGTCGGTGGCCAGCAGCGAGCCCTTCACTGGCACGAGCAGCTGCACGACATCCTCAAGCGCCCGTGCGCGGTGCTCTGGCTGCTTGAGGTCCCATGCCTCCAGGCGCTGGTCGAGCGCAAACCGCAACAACGGCACCGCGGCCGCAAGCACCTTCTCCATCCCCTCCCTGCCTTGTGATGCACAGAAGTCTGCCGGGTCCATGCCCCCCGGCAGCAATGCGACCATCAGGTCGACCTTGTTGCTTGGGCCAGACTCGGGAGTCACGATGCGGCTGATGAGCTGCGAGGCCTTGCCGGCCGCGCGTTTTCCGGCCTCGTCGCCGTCAAAGAGGTAGACGACCTTCTTCGCAAAGCGTGTGAGGAGCTTCACATGCTGCGGTGTGAGCGCTGTCCCCAGGGTTGCCACCGTGTTCACAAAGCCGGCGCGGTGCATGGCGATGGTGTCGGTATAGCCCTCGACAACAACGGCTGTGCCGCCCGAGGTTATCGCGGCCTTGGCCCGGTCAATGGCATAGAGGTTCTCGCGCTTGTGGAACAGCGGTGAGTCTGCGGTGTTGATGTACTTGGGCTCGCCGCTGCCGATGATCCTGCCGCCAAA
>JAITNB010000120.1 GCA_031290695.1 Coriobacteriales bacterium
CCCTCGATGTTGGCCAGGTAGACATGGATGAACATGAAGAGGATGAACACCCACATGAGGAAGTAGTGGATGATGCGTACCACCATCAGGCCGCCGACGAGCTCGGTGAAGGCCAGGAAAGGGCCGCCGGCCTGCGTAGGCGCCCACAGGCAGAGGCCGGTGAAGGCCATGATGAGGATGAGCAGGGGGATGGCCAGATACGAGATCTTCTGTGGGACGCCGAGCTTCGCGCTCAGCGGGTGGTCCTTCTTGATGAAGAGGTAGTATTTGACCCACGCGCCCAACTGATGGCGGTTATCCTTCTGTGGGGCCCAGGAGTGCCAGTCGGTCGTTACCTTACGGGTGCCGCCGGTGGGTGCCGTCTTGATAAAGAACGCCAGGATAACGCGCACGATGCAGTTGAGGACGATGATAAACGCGAAGAAGATGTGTGCTCCACGTGCCGCACCCATAAAGCCGTTGAAGAACGGAAAGTGGATGTAGAAGCCGGTGAAGATCAACACGACCATAGAGATCAGGTTTATCCAGTGCGTAATGACGAAGGGCAGAGGGTGCGCCTCGCGATAGTGTGCCAGATGTGCCATCTTACTTCACCCCCCAAGGGCTCGTGACAGTGGAGAACTTCTTGCCTGTCGCTGGTTCGGTAATGTGTACCGCACAGGCGACACAGGGGTCGAAGCTATGGACGGTACGCAGGGCATGGATGGGCTTCTCGAGGTCGTTGACCGGTACGCCGATAAGCGATTCCTCCATGGGACCATGGCCGGCGTTGTCGCGTGGCGAGATATTCCAGGTCGATGGGATGATGATCTGGTACTTCTCTATCTTGTTGTTCACGACCTTCTCGTAATGATAGAGCGCGCCACGGGGAGCCTCCCACATGCCAGAGCCTTCGCCAGTGTCTTGCTTGGGCTCAACAAAGGTGCTGCTGTCGCCGCTCGTGAGCGCCGCGATAAGCTCCTCCACCCATTCGACCATCTTGTTGGCAATATAATGAGTCTCAAGGTTGCGGGAGCCGGTGCGCCCCATGGTCGAGTTGAGGACCTCAGCCTGACCGGGAACGCCCAATGCCGCAAGCAGCCCGTCGATGGACTCCTTGATCTCGGGTACGCCTTTGTTGTAGGCAACCAACAGGCGTGAGAGCCCGCCGGCCTCAAAGGGCTCGCCGTCGTAGCGCGGTGCCTTGTCCCAGGTGTACTTGCCATCACGTGTTGCGCCGCCTTCGGGATACAGCGGCTCGGTGATGCCCTGACGCGGGTTGACCGGGGTGCCGTCGTCGGCGTAGAAGGAGTTGAGGGTGTGCTCGGTGATGAGATCCTCGTTGGGAACGGCGACGCTTGAGTCGCCAAAACGCCAGATCCCGGCGGGCAGGTAGCGGTTGGAAGGGTCACTGCTTGGGTCGTCAAAGACGCCCCATGCCAGGTAGTTGCCCTTGTTGCCGCCATAACCAAAGACGTCCATATAGAACGGGGCGATGGCCAGCGTGTCGGGGAGCATCGTGGTGGCAACCCAGTTCTGGAGCTTCTTGGCGCGGAAGAGTATGTCGTCGAGCTTCTCCTCGGTGGGAACAAAGGTCGTGCCACCGGGAAGCGAGCTCATGATATGGGGCATCTTGCCGCCGATGATACCGCTTATCTCCGACGCGGTGGCCTGCATCTCAAGCGCTTCAAGGTAGTGGGCGGTCGCGATAAGGTTGAGCTCGGGGGGCAGGACGTATGCCTTGTCCTCGGTGTCAAACCAGTTGCCGCTAAAGAGCGAGAGCTGGCCGTTGGCCGCGAAGCCGGTCAGACGCTTTTGAAGCCCGGCGAAGTCGGCCTGCGTGGTGCCTACGAGGTCGGCGAGGGCGACGGTGTCTGAGATGTCTGCGTTGAGGGCGTCAAGCGGGTTGACGTAGTCGAGCGCCGCCAAGTTGTAGAACCACAGGATGTGCGAGTGCAGAAACTGTGCACCCTCGATGATGTTGCGGATGATACGGGCGGTGTTGGGTATCTCGATGCCGTAGCTCTTCTCGCTCGCGATACAGGAGGCATGGGCGTGTGATACCGGACAGACGCCGCAGATGCGCTGCGAGATATAGGCCGCGTCGGCGGGCTGGCGGCCTTGGAGGACCAGCTCCATGCCGCGAAACAGGCCACCCGACACCCAGGCATCGGTGACCACGTTGTCCTTGACTTCCATGTCGATACGCAGATGGCCCTCGATGCGGTTCACCGGGTCGATGATAGACTGGCCGTTGACCTTGGCGAATATCGGGGCACTGATAGCCACAGGGGTGCTGCCAGCAGCGGACGCCTCGCCGGTCTCCGTGGCGGTCTCTGTGGGAGCGGGGGCCTCGGTAGCAGTGGCGGCGTCCTCAGCGATGTTTTGCTCGTCTTCTGGTGGTGTTGGCGTGATGGGTTCAGACATTACTGGTCGCCTCCTTCCTCGGGTGCGTCTTCTGTGGCAGCTTCCTCGGCGGTTTCATCGACAGCCTCCTCGGCCTCAGCCGTAGCTGCTTCTTCGACCTCGGCCGCAACGGTTTCCTCGACGTCCTCCTCGATGGGCTCTTCAACCTCGGCTGTAGCCTCGACGGTAGCGGCTACCTTGGCGGCTGTCGCAGCGCCAATCGCCTTGTCGGGGTGTTTGGCGTCCCACTTGCGCTCAAGCTCAAACGGCGCGCCGCCCTTGGTGCGGCCGGTGGCCTTCATGCCAAAGCCGTGGGCAACCAGCGCGACCACCACAACGCCGGCGACGGCGACGGCGGCCCAAGTGGGCTCGAACACCAGGTCGCCGATGCCAAGCATCTTAAAGCGGCCGAGGAACGGGGTGTTGAGGTCAACCCAGTTGAAGCCCTGCTTGGTGGGGTCGGTCGTGGCACAGCCAGCACAGGGGGCACCGGCCTCGACGCACCAGCTCACACGGCGGTTCCAACGCACGATGGGACAGTTCGACTTGGTTTGGGGACCCTTGCAGCCCATAGCATACAGGCAGTAGCCCTTCTTCTCCTCCTCGGAGCCAAACTGACGGACAAACTCGCCGTTCTCAAAGTGACCGCGGCGCGGACAGTTGTCATGGATGGTCTGGTTGAACATAAGCGCGGGCTGGTTGAAGTTGTTGAGCGCGGGAACCTGCTTGAGCAAAAGGACGTCGACCAAAACGGCGACAACGTGCTCGGGATTGGCCGGACAGCAGGGGATGTTGATGAGGGGCGGTATCTTGCTTATCTCGCCAGCGGCCAGCTTCTTCTCAAGGAAGGGCTGGATGCCAATGGCACCACCGGGGTTGGGATGGGCGGCCTGCCAGCCGCCATCGACCGCACATGAGCCGGCGCAGACGACAGCATCGGCGTTGGACACAGCGTGTGCCACGATGTCGGTGCCTTTCTCGTTGGCGATGCGTAGGGCGTTGCCGTCCCAGCCCTCCATGAGTGCACCTTCGATGACGACGATGTAGCCGCCGGCCTTGATGGTCTGCTCCTTGGCCTCCTCCAACGACCAGCCAGCACCGGCGCTGAGCGTCTCGGCGTAGTTGAGGGAGATAAGCTCAAGCACGACGGTCGCCACATCGGGCGTATCGACTTGCGCAAACGACTCGGTACACCCGGTACAGGACGCGAGCTCGAGCCAGACAACCGGCTTGAGCGCCCCTGACGCGGCACCGATGACGCTCCCTTCGAGCGCCTGGGCAACCTGAGGCACCATCGCCTCAGACAGACCGAGCGTTGCAGCAATGGCGCCGCAGAACCCGAGGAACGAACGGCGCGTCACGCCCCGCTGCCCGAGCAGCTCGTCAAAGCTGGTAACACAGGTCTCTCTTGTTGTCATACCTACACCTCCTTGAGTGTCTGGGTAAGGCCCAGACAGACAACCGTTTTGACAGACATTACCAATGGGTAACAAAAACCCTGTCATCATAATCCCGTTAGAATAGGGTCGCTATCCGTTTGTTTTTGCGTTTGCTCGGCAAACGGTTCGGGCGTTAGGCAAATGGTGCGAAAGTGTTAATTTTTGCAGTTTTGTAACACTTTTATTGCGGATACGGGCGGGGCTGACCAGACCCCTATGCCTCGACAAACCAGAGCATGGTGGGGTCCAAATCAAATGATACTTCGTCACCCTCATTAAAAGTATATCGTGCCGGTACGTTAAGCTGCAAGGTAACCATCGTATCGCATATCACCTCATAGTGTGTTGACATGCCTTCACACGTTGTTTCCTTTACAAGAGCCTTGATCTGGCCTGAGCCGATATTGATGGCTGCTTCTGGGCGTACCGTCAATTGGCCCCTCCCCAGCTTGGCAAGAAGCCCTGGCAGTTCAAAATCCCCCAAATCGGATACCACTCTACCACCCTCATTGGTTGCAGGGATGGCATTCCTCCAACCAAAGAAGGCCGCGACGAACGCAGATGCCGGGCGCGCAAAGAAGTCCTGCGGCTTGCCATACTGGACCACCCGGCCCTCATTCATGACGGCAATCTTGTTGGCGACAGCAACCGCCTCACGCTGATCGTGCGTAACCATGAGCATCGTGACATTCGTCTCCTGGTTTATACGCCGGATATGCTGCTGCATCGTTTCACGCAATGAGGCATCCAACGCAGAAAGAGGTTCATCCAACAACAGCAACTTGGGCTCAACGATAAGCGCCCGCGCTAATGAGACACGCTGTTCCTGGCCACCGGACAATTCCGTCGCCTTCTTCTTGCCCAACCCCTGCATACCAACAAGTTCGAGCATCTCCTCTGTCTTCTTTGCAAGAGCCTGTTTCTTCATGGCCCTGTTGACACGGGGAGCAAAGTTGATATTCTGCTCGACTGTCATATTCCTAAAAAGCAGCGCCTTTTGAAACACCATCGCGATTGGCCGCTTTTCGGGAGCAATGCCACTCATGGGCTCACCGTCGATGCGTATCTCGCCGCTGCTGGCCTCCTCCAGGCCGGCGACCGTCTTCAACACGGTACTCTTGCCACAACCAGATGCCCCCAACAAAACCGCAATCTCACCTTGAGCAAGCGACAGAGTGAAATCCTGAACAGCAGGAACAGGTGCATGCGGGTAGGTCTTCGTCACCTGCTCTATCTCAAGGAAGCTCATAGCAATCCTCCGTCTTTTGGCCGGTTTGTATCATTTACCAGGAGCTTTGAGAATATCGCCAGGATGAGCAGCACCGGGGCGATATACAGGATGACAATTGCTGCGGTAAGGCCAAAGCCGTTTGTGCCGCCGTTGATCATCGGGAACAGCAGGAGGGGCAGTGTCTTGAATGCGGGGGCAGCTATGGCGCTTGTTATGAGATAGGCCGACCAGGTGCCGATGAAGCCAAAGACGCAGGTCACTATGACACCACTGCGCACCATCGGCAAGGTGACATGAAACAGGATGTTGAGCCTGCCAACCCCCAGGCTCATCGCTTGATTCTCGTAATCCAGGTCGTAGTTCTCAAATACCGCCGACAGTAGCAAGGTCATATAGGGTACATAAAAGACGAGCAACGCCACAACAAGCCCGATAAAATTGGAGTAGAGGCCCACCTGCGCAAAGACGCGTTGCATACCAAACACGATGGATATCTGTGGGATGAACGACGGAACCAACAACAGCAACTGTACAAGCCTTCGGCCTTTGAATCTTCGCGTACCCAAGTTCTTGGCCGCGAAGAAGCTCAGGGCAAGCGAAATGCCAACAACGGTTAGAGACAGGGTGAAGCTGTTAGTGACGGCTCGCCCTACCTGTTTATCTGATAAAGCCTGGCTCCAGGACTGCAAGTTGAAGTTGGGAACGATCTGGGTAACGGGCCAGGCTTTCGCAAAGGACCACAGCACCAACGGCACCAGAGGTGCCACGATTGCAAACAACATGATTGCGATAATGACGGTGTGCGCAGTCTTGCTCATGCTACTCTGCCATGGTGAGTTTGCGATAGAACAAGATGACAACGGCCAGTATAAGTGACATGATAATCATGAGCACATATGCTTCAGGAGGATTGAAAAGTGCGGAGTCACAATACTTCAAATAGGTATATACCGAGAGTACATGATGCGTAGAGTTGCCGAGTATCGTAGGTAACTCATAGTCTCCAAAAGCGGCAGCGAAAACGATGATGGTCGCAATAGAGGTTGCCGGTATGATCAGCGGCAGGGTCACGTGCCAAAAACGTCGGAACACACCTACTCCAAGTGTCGCTGCCTGGTCTTCGTATTCGCGTGAAGAACCCTGCAGCACACTCAAGACAGACAAGCCGATATAGGGAAAGAACTTCCATACAAAGGCGATTACCACACCCAGGCCGCCAGAATCGAACACCAACCAGGGAAATTGCTTCGCTTCGGAGATAATCCCGAGGCTTCTTGCTATCTGTGATATAAACCCTGTTTGGGATAACAACATGATAGCAATCATCGCGGCCGCCATACGGGGAATGGTCAGGTTGAGTTGGAACATGAATACGACAAGCTTCTTGCCCAGGAATGTCTCACGAAGTGCAAGGGCAACAATGATGGCGATCACCATTGCAATCGCCGTTGAAAGCAGGGCGATCTTGAGGGTATAGAGCAGTGAGTCGAGAAAATAGTAAGAAGTGAGCACCGACACATAATTGTCGATGCCCACAAACCTGCCTGATTTATCCTGAAAGCTTTGCATGAGGTTTGAAGCCAGTGGCACGACATAGGCCAATGCCATAAGCGTGAAGACAGGGACGAATGACGCTATGAGCAAAAGCTTGGTTTTCATGTCAATACCATATCCTGGCCAAATACCAACTTATATCTGGTTAACGCGCCGATCCCATCCAGTGACTAACCAGGCGTTGACCCCACCGGTGATGTCAGAATAAGAGCTCTGGGCAATCTCTTCGGCTGAAGGGCTTGTACCCTCAATGAACCCAGCGAATACTTCATCGAACTTCGCCTTCTGCCCTGAGGTCAGCTTATCATAACTCACGTTGTAACCATTACCGGTCATCTCAAAGGCCCTGGCCTGCTGTTCGGGGTCGAGCATTGCGTTGGCGACGACCAACGCAGCCGCCTTCTTTGTGGAGTTCTGTGTGATGATCACATAATCCCACATACCAATGGAGGTCTGCAGCATGTAAACCTGTGGGCTGCTCATATAAGCGGCGGGATTGCTCTCGACACGCGAAGATATAGAGGTGCAGGTCGTAAAGGTGCAGGCCAGGTCGTTTGACACCACATAACTCATCATCGAAGCGGCATCAGCCATATACAGAGGGCCAGCGTCACCCTGCAACAGATTCGGCTTAAGTTCGTTGAGGTAGGCCCACACATACGCAGCCTTATCATAGAATGTCTCCTCAGAAGCATCGCCACTCTGGAGCCATTCAAACCAGGCCTTGTTGTTTGCGTCTATCTTTTCACGGCGTGTGACGGCACTGTCAGACGCATCATAGACAGGCTCCCAGCCACCATTGCCGTCGTCGGTCAGTTCGGCCAGAATAGCCTTGAGAAAGCACTTCGCATGAAATGAGCCACTGCCGTTCAAGTCCATATAGGTGAACTTGCCGGGATATTTTTGCACCCATTGGGCAAGCTCCGTGAAATCATGGAACAGCCCGTTGATCTCGCCTTTGCTAGCATCCCAGGCCAAGCTGCTGTCCCAGAGGTCCTTTGAATAGACGAGCGAGGGGTTGAGGGTCTGAAACGGTGCTTCCCTGTCGTCGACATCCTGAGTGGCATCAAAGATAACACGCCCGTCTTTCTGATCCAGAAACTCGTAGTTAGGCAGTTTTGCCAGCCACTCGTTGCTAAACAACCCATCCTCATCGATATACCTCGTCATCGCAGAGCCCATGCCCCAGAACAAATCGATGGTCGCATCAATATCCGTTTGGATGTCCGTGAGTATCTTCTGCTCATTTGCCGCATCATCGGGAACATACACGATGTCGATGCCATAGCTGTCTTTGACATGGCCCTGCAGGTAATCCCACCATTGCTTGACCATGACATCGGTATCCCACGCACAGAAGGTGACCTCCTGCCCTTGTGCTTCGGCGAGGACCTGATCCCAAGTCATAGATGCTAGGTCGGTATCGACGACCAGTGAGGCATCAGGCGCCGTATCAGGACCTGAAGGATCATCTCCAGGTTTTGTGCCCCCATTATCGCAGCCTGCAAGACCTCCCATAGCCAGTGTTGCACCCATAGCTCCCATGACGCCCACAAAGCGCCGCCTACTCAAATCGTTACGTGTAGTCATACTTCCTCCCTGTTCTTTTGGTTACATGTATTAGACTTACTACACTATTAGAGTAACACTAGTATTGGAGTCTGTCAAAGTACCATAACGATGAAGGCTTGGCCTCCCTAACGTCGAAGCCCTCCCCAGTGGCTGAGGAGGGCTTCGACGCGTTATTACGATGGATGGGCTAGAAGTTCTCGCTACGAAGCTCGAAGTACGCCTTGGGGTGGGCGCATACGGGACAGATGGTGGGAGGCTCCTCGCCAAAGTGGATGTGACCGCACTTGAGGCACTTCCAGGCGTAGACCTTGTCGCGCTTGAAGACCTCGCCCTTCTCAAGGCGCTGTAAGAGCAGACGATAGCGCTCCTCGTGGCCCTTCTCGATGGCGCCCACGGCGTCAAACAGCGCGGCGATGTCGTGGTAGCCCTCCTCGCGGGCCGCTACGGCAAAGTCCTTGTACATGCTCGACCATTCCTCATGCTCGCCCTCGGCGGCGTCGAGCAGATTAGCGGCCGTCTTTGGCACGGCGCCCTTGACGTTGCCGTCACTGTGGATAATTTTAAACCACAGCTTGGCGTGCTGCTTCTCGTTGCCCGAGGTCTCATCAAAGAGGTCCCCAATCTGCTGGTACCCCTCGTTGCGCGCCTGCGTTGCGTAATACCCGTACTTGTTGGTGGCCTGTGACTCGCCTGAGAACGCATACTCAAGGTTAGCCTTGGTCTTTGATGTCGCAAAACCCATAGGTTCCTCCTTTTTCGTGCCAATGGTTGATGGAGGCCGCGCACGGCCTCGCGGTGCATACCATACCCATTCTACCCCACCTGCACCAGCATCAAAAGATGTTTCGTTGCCAGCGAGTGATTCCCCACAGATACCGCACAACAAATGACCTGCGGATAAGAGCGAGACGGTTGCAGAAAAACTTAGCTTTATACTCTAATTTATTGACATTGCTTAACCGAAACGCTACGATACTCGAAGTATTTTGAGAGAGGTTTTGCTATGCTTACTAAGAGAATCAGCGAGTTACGCAAAGAATATGGGTTTAACCAGGCAGAGGTTGCCGAGAGGATCGGGGTATCCCGCGCCACCTATGCTAATTATGAGACGGGCGAAACGGAGCCGAAACTCAGCGAGCTTATTGCGTTGGCGAGTCTGTTCAACACTTCGATTGATGATTTGGCCGATACTGCTGGGTCGAGCGGCCTGCTCATCAACTTCGCTGACGAAAAAGATAGGTTCGAGCAAGTAGAGATGAGGTTTAATCCGGAGAAGTTTCGTGAGGTGTTGCTTTATATCCTTGATAAAGTAGGGGCTAAGGCGAATATCGGCGAAACCGCTCTTTATAAGCTTCTCTATTTCATAGACACCGACTTCTACGAGCAATATGGCCGGTCGATTACCGGCTTGAGCTATGTTAAGCAGAACTATGGCCCAACACCTGTGCAAAGTGAGTTCCTTCCGGCCGTCAATACGCTTAAAGCGCAAAACGAGCTCGTGACAAAGGATGTAAGGGTCGGCGACTATCGGCAGAAGAAGTACCTGCCTACCGTCGAGGCTCGCCTTGAGCACCTTAGCGCCAACGAGCTCAATCATATCAGCGGGGAGTTGGCGCGGCTTGGATCTAAGAATGCCAGCGAACTCACGTGGCTTTCTCATCAGGATACGCCTTGGATTGCTTCGAAGACCGGTGCCAACATCGACTATCAGCTGGTGATGTATAGGACTGCCATCACCAGAACACGGGAGCTGGACGATGATCTTTAGAGAGTCGGATGCGTTTTCTAAAGACGTTAAGGCGCTCATGAAGAAATGGCGCACCCTTCCTGGTGACATCGAGGAAGCGAAGAAGGTTGTCGCCAGCCTGTATGAAGAGCAAGAAGGAGTAGATAGTGCTCTGTTTCGCAAGAACTTCTTTGATGGCAAAGCGGCCGCTATCCTTACCGATGCCGAGCAGTATGAAGTGGTAAAAATGCGTTTGGATTGCAAATCACCAGGCTCCAAAGGCAAAGCAAGACTGGTTTTTGTTTTTGTTGTCTCTGATGAGGAAGTCACACTCTTGGAGCTGTTTTCTAAAAGCAACAAGGATCGCGAGGATCAAAGGCGAATAGACGGGTTTATTAACTTGCTCGCTTGTTAGTTGTTACCAGTGAGCCTGTGCCTCTTTTTATATTCAAGTTGGAGTCGCCTACCGGGGGCGGGCCTTTGCTCTGGTGCGGGCTTGGGTGGCGAGAGTGTCGTCGAGGGGGGGTAGCGGTGTTGGGCTGATGCCGTATTTATGGGTGAGGGCGGTTTGGATGAGGTGGTCGGCTATCTGGGGGTTCTTGGGGAGGAGGGGGCCGTGGAGATAGGTGCCCAGGGCGTTTTGATAGTGGATGCCCTCGGTCTTATCCACATCGTTGTTGCCGGCTCCTGATATGACGTGCGCCAGCGGAGCGAGGCCGGGAGCAAGGTAGGTCTTGCCGCTGTGGTTTTCGTAGCCGACGATCTCGCCAAAGGTGTCGCTGTGGGTGACGATGTTGCCGATGAGGCGGGTGTCGCCCGCGATGGTGTGCAGGTCAAAGATGTGGAGGCCCTCGATGCGCTCGCCGGCCGCAGTTTGAAAGTAGTTGCCAAAGAGTTGGTAGGTGCCGCAGATGACGAGCGCGGGGGTGCCGGTGTTGATGAGCTGCTTGAGGGTCTCGGCGATGCGGGGCAGATCCTGTTGGATAACGGCCTGGCCGGAGTCCTGGCCGCCGCCGCCGATGATGAGGTTGGGGTGCGAGGGGAAGGGGTCACCCGGGTGGTAGTCGATAATCGTGGGGGTGATGCCGCGCCATTGCATACGGCGCTCAAGCGTGAGGACGTTGCCGTGGTCGCCGTAGATGTTCATCTGGCGGGGGTAGAGGTGGACTATCGTGAGGGCCTGTCCGGGGCCGGCGGTAGGCGGGGCGGGGGCAGGGGTACCTCGGCTGATGAGCGACCCGAAGGCTGCTCCAGCGCGTTCACCTGCGGAACTCGCCGCTTCGCGGCTCAAACAGTCCTCGGTTACGAACGCGCTTGCGCAGCCTTCTCGCTCAAGGACGCTCTGCGGTACCCCTGCCCCCGCCCCGCCTACCGCCGGCCCCTCCATCATCGGTTCCTGTGTCATCATCACACCACCTTGCTTAGGTGGGCGCGGGTTGCAAGGTGCTTGCGGATGGCGAGCATGGCGGTGTAGGTGCAGTAAATGCGCTTGGGGTGGGCGGACTGCGCAAGGAAGGTGTTGGTGGCGGTGACAAGGGTGGGGTCAACGGCTGCAAACGGCACCTCGTCGTAGTGGAGGCGCAGCGCCATGTCGTAGGCGCGCACGCCGCTGACCATTGCCACGCCGGTTGAGTGCAGCGTGGCGAAGCCTACGTCAAACAGCCAGCTCATGTCGCGGCCGTCGGCGTACTCGTCGTTGATGGCGATCATTGTGTCGTGGCCCGTTGGGTCAAAGGACTCGAGGGCAAGCCTAAACCCGCCGGGGTTCTTGACGAGAAAGAGCTCGATTTCACAGCCGTCAATGGTGAGGGCCTCGCCGCGGCCAAAGGCGCTTTGGATCTGGGCGAGGGTGTGGATGAGGTGCGGGTCGCTCATTAGCCGAGATACTCCTGCCGCCCCTGTGCCAGCCCCCGCAACACCCTCCCCCTCCAAAATCACACGTACCAGGGCGAGGGCGGCGGCGGCGTTGTAGGTGTTGTAGATGCCTTTGAGCTGCAGGGGTGTGCAGAAGAGCGAGCCGTCGAGGTCGAAGGTCGCCCGGGTGCTGTCGAGGGCGGTGAGGGTGACTGTGGCGGCGGGGAGGATGCCGTCCACGTCGTTGGCCCATGACTCGCTGAGGTCGTCGGCGCGGTAGAGGTCGTCGTCCTGCGGGAAGCGGGGGGCGAGGTGGGGGGCGAGGCCGTACCAATACACCTGGGCGGCGAGGGGCGGTGCCGCCGTAGCAGGGAGGGTGGCGAGGCGGCTGTCCTCGCGGTTGATGAC